>NZ_CALLVU010000129.1 GCF_938015485.1 uncultured Lachnoanaerobaculum sp.
AAGCGGTCCGATATAGATTGCGTCACTTCCCATTGCCTTTATATGAGGCAACCAATCTAAAACTTTATTTAGTCTATGTTCGCCTATTTCAAATGTATTTGTCCTTGGCGCTCCGGTCATTCCTATAGGGTAAATATGATAAAATACCGCACCGTCATACCATTTCATAAAACCTCCTCCAAATATTCGAGGCTCTTAAACAAAACCTTTGCACTACATCCTGTCATACAAAGATTGTGATTAAAAGCCCCCTAAATATTCTTTATAAAAATTATTTTTTATATATCTTCAGTACATTGTCCATTCTGGATTTCATATTTTCAAGTACCATATCAAAAAGTGTGATTGCAACCATGCTCTCCACTACTACCACCGCTCTGGGTACCACTACAGGGTCATGTCTGCCCTTTATCTCAAGCTTCACTTCTTCATTTATTGCATTTACAGTGTCCTGTTCCTTGGCAATTGACGGAGTAGGCTTTATTGCCGCGTTGATAATAATCGGTGAACCGTCACTGATACCGCCTAAGATACCTCCCGACATATTGGTTCTTTTTCTGATATGCAGTCCTTCATCATCCTCGTCAATATAAAAAGGATCGTTGTTTTGTGAACCTGTCATAGTGCTTACATGAAATCCTGCACCGAACTCCACACCCTTTACGGCACCGATACTCATAACGGCTGCTGAAAGTCTTGCATCAAGCTTATCAAATACCGGCTCACCAAGCCCCGGCATTACACCTGTAGCTATACATCCTATGATACCGCCAAGTGAATCCTTATCGGACTTAGCTTCTTTTATAAGCTCTATTGCTCTCATAGCGGCGTCATTGTCAGGCATATATACCGCATTTTCACTACATTCATCCAAGTTCAGTGAATTTGCGTACACATTTCCGATACTCTGTGTAAATGCCTGCACCTTAATACCCAGCATATCAAGTGCCTTTATGGCTATTGCACCGGCTATTACTCTTCCTATAGTCTCTCTGCCTGAGCTTCTTCCGCCACCGCGGTAATCTCTGAATCCGTACTTTGAATCATAGCCGAAATCGGCATGCCCCGGTCTGTATGTGATTGCCAACTCGTCATAGTCTTGTGACCTTTGTGAAGTGTTTTCTATCATTACCATAACAGGTGTACCTGTAGTCAACCCTCCGAATACGCCTGAATAAATCTTACATTTGTCACTTTCATTTCTTGAAGTGGTCACACTGCTTGTACCGGGTCTCCTTCTGTCCAAGTACTTTTGTATGTCCTCTTCACATAAAGGTATACCTGCCGGTACTCCGTCCACAATCGCTCCCAATGCCGCTCCATGTGACTCCCCGAATGTTGTCACTCTGAAACTTTTTCCAAAACTTGAACCTGCCATTAAACCTCCACTATGACACAGCAATTCGGTTGATTTACTTTTACCGAGTTTGCACACATTACAATCAGCCCGGTCTTATAATCTATCTTAAAGAATGTGATGGTTCCGCTCTCATGATTTATAGATGCTATGTGCTTATTGTCTGCAAAAACCGCTATATCCTTAGGATACTCACCGCTTATCGGCAAACACATCTTCTCCTTCAAAAGACCTGTATCCGCATCTCTTTCATATAGGCAAACCGATTCATCTCCTGCATTTGATACAAATATGAACTTATCATCGGCGCTAAATGAAAGTGCGGTTGCGGCTGTCAGTTCTGATGACTTACTGCTGCCTGTTGTAGGTACTGTTTGAATCTTTTCAATACTCGGTACTCTACATCCCGGTTTGGCTTCATATGAGAACACATCTATAACATTTTTCATTTCATACATCAAATACAGATACTTTCCGTCCTTTGAAAACTCAAAAAATCTCGGTGCCGAATTGATTTTGCATGAAATCATATCTACAAGATTGAGTGTCTCATCCTTGTCATCAAAGTGATATATCTTTACCTGGTCTATGCCGAGGTCCGCCGCCATTACAAAATGTCCGTCAGGTGTTGTTCTGGTACAGCTTACATGAGGTCTGAAGTTTCTCTCCGCAATAGAGCCCAGTCCCTTGTGATATACCTCATCCACTATATCTCCCACACTTCCGTCTTCATGCAATCTGAGCACTGTAATCTTTCCGTCATGATAGCCCGATACGAAGATATATTTGTCGTCAACATCTGTAGACAGATGACAACCTCTCATTCCGTTTATCTTCACACTGTTAAGTCTTTCAAGCCCTCCGTCAGGCAATATATTAAATGAAACTATGCCTTCATCCGCTATAGAGTACAATACCTTTTGATTTCTTGACTTAATGACATACGAAGAGTTGTCGACATCCACCTCACCCTTTTTCACAAAACAACCCTTATCCGGATTCACATCATATATTGTGATGCCCTTTGCCTTACCGGTATATGAATAAGAACCTACATAAGCAACATATTTTCCGCTCATAGCCATACTCCTTTAAACTTAAAATATCCGTTGTCAGGCGGTATTACTCTACAATCCGCCTGAAAGCTTAATCATATTTTATCATAAAATCAAACCACTTTGAACTTATTTATAAAATATATACTATATTACCCAATCAAAGTTGTTACTCAGCTCGTAAGGAGTATTCTGGTACACATAGAAGTTGAGCCAATTGGCATACAGTGTATTTGAAAAGTTCCTCCAACAAAGCACAGGCCTTGAAAACGGATTATTGTCTGTAAAATAATTTTTTGGCAGCGCAGGATTAAGTCCCTTTGCCACATCTCTGTGATATTCATTGCCAAGAGTCATCCTGTCATACTCAGGATGCCCTTGTATAAAGACCTGTGAACCGCTGCCGTATTCATTGAGTACCAAAAGCACTCCGGCCTCGTCAGACTTTGCAAGCACTTCAAGTTCAGGATGCTTTAATATATCCTCAAGCCTGACCTCGGTATTCCTTGAATGCGGACAGTTCACATAATCGTCCATACTTCTTACAAGCGGTACTTTTTTCTTTAAAATCTCATGTGTAAAAACGCCTGTAAGTTTTTCATCTCTGTCATACTTAGGCACACCGAAGTGATAATAAAGCCCCGCCTGTGCAGCCCAACATATATGCAGAGTGGATGTGACATGAGTCTTTGACCACTCCATTATCTCACACAGCTCATCCCAGTAATTGACCTTGTCATAGTCCATACATTCCACAGGCGCACCTGTGATAATCATTCCGTCATATTTCTCATTCTTTATATCGTCAAAGAATGTATAAAATTTATTCAAATGACTTTGGCTTGTATTCTTTGACTGATGACTCTTCATCATAAGGAATGAACAGTCCACCTGTAACGGAGTGTTTGAGAGCGCTCTAAGTATCTGAGTCTCCGTATCCTCCTTTATAGGCATCAAATTAAGTATCAAAATCTGCAAAGGACGAATATCCTGTGATATGGCTCTGTCTTCGTCCATAACAAATATATTTTCAGACTCAAGTATCGCCTTTGCAGGTAATTCTTTCTGTATTTTTATCGGCATAATACCTCTTTCCCGGTAGACAATGTCTACAAAAAATCATTATTCCAAAAGCTTCAGAAAATCTTCTTCAGATATTATTTCCACTCCAAGCTCCTTGGCCTTTTTATTCTTTGAAGAATTGGAGGCGGTATCATTATTTATAAGGTAGTTTGTCTTACTTGACACGCTGCCTGACACCTTACCGCCGTTTTTTTCTATAAGCTCCTTCAATTCATTTCTGTTTGAAAAATGTTGTAGCGAACCGGTGATTACACATACCTTTCCGAATAATTTATCACCTCCGCCGCTCTCTTCTTTTTCAAATTTTAGAATCTTTCTAAGACTCTCTACATTTTCAATATTTTTCTCGGACTTAAAAAAATCCGCTATTGAATTTGCAAGTACCTCTCCGATTCCCTCTATCTCAAGCAAATCATCCTTGCTTGCAGATATTATCCTGTCAATATCATTGTCAAAATACTTTGCAATCATCTTTGCATTGGCACTCCCGATTCCGGCTATGCCAAGTGAATAGAGAAATCTTGATACGGTGGTATTTTTAGCTTCATCAAGTGCGGCTATCAACTTTTCATAGCTTCTTTTTCCGAAACCGTCCATATTTATAATCTCATCCTTGAACCTATCAAGGTGAAACAGATCGCTGTCACTCTTTATAAAGCCCTTTGAAAGGAATTTTTCAAGTGTTGACTCTGAAAGTCCGTCTATATTGAGTGCATCTCTGGATGCCATCAGGGCATATTGCTTGATATGCTTTACCTGACAGTCAGGATTGGTACAAAGAAGTACCTTTGACTCATTGTCCTTTTTTATTGTGGTATCCTTTCCGCAGGCAGGGCACATCTTAGGAACTTTTTCTGTGTTTGACTTTGTAAGGTTCTCATATACCTGCGGGATTATCATATTTGCCTTATAGACTGATATCTCATCTCCCACACCGAGCATAAGCTCTTCAAAAATACTCACATTGTGAAGACTTGCTCTTGAGACTGTAGTTCCTTCAAGCTCCACAGGCTCAAATACAGCCACGGGATTTATAAGTCCGGTTCTTGACGGACTCCATTCGATATATTTTAGTTTTGTAGTCTGTCTTTCATCACTCCATTTGAATGCCATAGCATTTCTTGGGAACTTTGCGGTACTTCCAAGTCTCTCACCGAGTGCAATATCGTCAAGTAAAAGCACAAGACCGTCAGACGGAATATCATTATCGGCTATCCTTGACTCAAAATCAGCTATATCATTTGCAAGTGACGCCCTGTTTGTAAACTTATACTCCACCACATCAAAACCCTCGTTTTTTGCCCACTCAAACTGCTTTGCTTTGGAGTTTTCAAAGTCTATATTATCAGCCTTTACAACATTGAAAACATTGAAATATACCTTTCTTTCCCTTGTAACTGCCGGATTCAGCTGTCTTACAGAGCCTGAACAAAGATTTCTCGGATTTTTATACTTGGCATCGGCATCGCTGATGCTCTCGTTTATTCTCTTAAAGTCCGAATATTTTATAACAGCCTCACCTCTAAGTATAAGCTCTCCCTTATATTCAATCTTTAGCGGAACATTTTGAAAGTTCTTTGCATTGTTTGTGATTACCTCTCCTATGATACCGTTTCCTCTTGTAACGGCTTCCACAAGTTCACCGCCTCTGTATGTAAGTACGATAGTAAGTCCGTCCATCTTCCAAGACAAAAGCGCCTCATTATCCCCAAGCCAGTCCTCAAGTTCAGTCACACTTTTTGTCTTATCAAGTGAAAGCATAGGGCTTTCATGTGCCTTCTTAGGCAGTTCACTTGCCGTCTCATAGCCTACATTCTGAGTCGGAGAATTGGATAATATAACATTTGTTTCTTTTTCAAGTTTTACAAGTTCGTCATACAGCTTGTCATACTCGATATTCGGCATTATCTCAACCGCATCCACATAGTAGCTTTTTGCAGCCTTATTCAAGATCTCCACCAACTCTTTTATTCTAGCCTTTTTATCCATTATCTCTTATCCCCAGTTCTTTATACAATCTTTTGGTCTCTTCTTCACTTAAGTTGCGATAATCTCCTACCGCCAAACCGTCAAGCTTTATATTCACTATCCTGACTCTGTTAAGCTTTTGTACTTTTCTGTCGCAGGCCGCACACATTCTTCTTATCTGCCTGTTAAGCCCTTGAGTAAGCACAATGCTGAAGGTGTTTTTATTTAATTTTTTAACCTTACACTTTCTTGTCTTTGTCTTAAGCTCATAAAGATAGATACCGTTTGACATCTTCTCTATAAACTCATCATCTATATCCTTGTTTACCTTTACTATATATTCTTTCTCGTGATAGTTTGCCGCCCTCAGTAAGGTATTTGTGAGCGCCCCCTGATTTGTGAGAAGCAAAAGTCCGCTTGAATCCTTGTCCAGTCTTCCTACAGGATAGATTCTCTCCTTCATTCCTATATAATCCACCACATTCATTGCGCCGTCATTGTCAGAGGTGGTACATACTACACCCTCAGGCTTATTAAAAGCGATGATTATAGGCTTTACCTTTTCTACATCTTTACCTGTCGCAATATATTTTCCGTCAAGACTTACAAGGTCTTCCTCTCCTACCGTTGCGCCGAGGCTTGCCGTCTCTCCGTTTATCATGACTCTGTTTGCTTCTATAGCTCTGTCCGCCTCTCTTCTTGAGCAAACCCCTATGCTTGCCAAAAACTTATTCAGTCGCATTCTTTACTCTCTTCCTTCCCACTGTTATACATATGATTGAAACTATAAAACATATACCTGCAAGTAACTGTGATACCGCTATATTTGTATGCGGCAACAAAAGGCTGTCCGTACGAAGTCCCTCTATTATCATTCTTCCAAGTCCGTATCCTCCAAGATAGATAAAGAATACCTCACCGTCAAACTTCTTTCTCTTCCTGTACCATAACATAAATATAAGTACCAAAAGATTCCAGCAGCTCTCATAAAGAAATGTAGGGTGAACCTGAATATATTTCACTCCGTCTATATCCATAACATGGCTCAGTACATTATCATTTAACATTCCGGAGCCTACTATATCAAGCTTATACCTTAGTGCAAAAAGTGAGTTTGTATATCCTCCGAATGCCTCGGCATTGAAAAAGTTACCCCACCTTCCTATAATCTGACCTAAAACAAGTCCCAAAACTCCGCTGTCAGCCATAGAAAAGAATGACTGTTTTTTTACCCTACAGTATACTATAAGAGTGATTAACGCCGCTATCACACCTCCGTATATTGCAAGTCCTCCGGCTCTTAAGTTGAATATCTGCAAAAGATCGTCTTTATACATATCCCACTCAAATATTACATAATAGGTTCTTGCACCTATTATTGAAAATATTATGGCATACATTGCAAAATCCAGATACAATTCAGGATTCTGCCCTCTTCTTTTGGCATCCGCACAGGCCATATTGATGCCTGCCAGCATTCCAAGTGCTATGATTATCCCGTAAAAGGCAATCCTGAAGCCGAAAATATTGATATGATTTACCAAATGTTTTATATAAATCCCCAAATGTGGAAACGAAACGTCCATCATAACCTCCTAAATATTTTTACATCTTCCTAGTATAGCATATCGGAGGGGATATGACAGCGAAAATCGGTATAAAATATATTAAAGAAATTAACACTAAAACTTTGTAAAGAAAAACACCCTATGTTTTTACATAGAGTGCCTGCTGCTTGATTTAGTCTGCGATTCTTATAACCCTTCTAAAGAAGTCATAGCCCCCGTTTATATACTCACCTATCTCTTCATCCTTGTTTTCAAAGTACGGTGAAATAGGAAAATATCCCCAAACAGGCCCCAGTCCTCCGCATATATTGCGGCCTCCGTCTCCGCCCTTATATGAAAATACTCCGTCATCATATACAATCTCTCTACAATAGGGATCAAAAGCTATATGCAGCCCGAAGAAGTTTTCTTTTTCTAAAGTGTACTCGTCATCATTATCAGTCCACTCCATATGTCTAAGCTTCATGGAAAAATCCATATCGTTACCCCAAGGAAATATGCTTCTGCATCCCTTACCGGCTAAATATTCCCACTCTCTTTTTGCGGGCAGAGAATAGCCTTTATCTTTTATATCCTGTAGTAGGTCGTTAAATGTAGTTTCTTTATACAGTTTACCGTGCCAACTTTCATTTCCTTTATATAAACAAATACTCTTATAAACTGTTATTTCAGATATGCCCTTTTTTTCGGCATCTTCAATCTTTTTTTGCCATTCTTTGTTTTCTTTAAGTTCATCATCCGAAATACCCTTCCAACAGGTTTCACTGTAGTCTTTTTGCACTAACATAGGATGTATTAAAATAGTCTCCTCCTTACTGAAATTGTTATTAAGATAGTCTTCTATCGTTGATACAAATTCATTATCTTCAAGCTTTTCTTTTATCTTTTCTGTAATAGAATCCTGACTGTCATCTTCATACTCGTCTATAAATGAGTATGCAAGATAATATAAATTTTCTTCATTGAAAATTTCAGAAGGCTTTCTACCTTTAAAGTCAATTCCAAGCTTAACACTCTCTCCCGGAACAAAAACAAATTCGACACCGTCTTTTGAGATAAACTCTGCCGTATATGTGGACTCTCCAAAAGCGGAAAACTCTTTAAAACAAAGTATTTCCATATTGTAGCTGTCGGCAAGGTTATTTAATAATTCCTGTTTCTCAAGAGTAGACAGTGAATCGTATATGGAATTGTATAATTTTTCTGTTGATATTCTGTTCATTTATTGGCTTCTCCTTATCATAAAAGCTATATTTATCTGAATCTAACATTGTAAACAGTTCGCAATAATGTGACAGTGACAATTTTCCGGACACTGTCTGGAAAATCGGGTGATTTATATATAAGAGTCTCATATTGTATAGATTAGATAATAAAAATCCCTACAAACTGAAGCTTGTTTGTCTCATTTAGCTTTCTTAGGTTTCTTTTCTGGCAGTTCCGCATACATACCTTTCAGTAGTTCAGTAATCAAATCCATATCCTCAAATCTGTCGAATGCATACATCAATGTCTTTGAACCCTCATACGGATAACGCAATTCTGAGTCTGCAAGAAGTTTGTCCGATGTCGGCGTTCTCTTTAAAAATAGTTCATTATCACAAATGTCACCTATAAGCTTACCGTTAAAATATATAAGGTATCCGCCCATCATGGATCTTATGACAATATCACCTGCTGCGGAAAAAATCTCACGAACAAATTCATTAAATTCATTCACTATGATTACCTCCTTCAAAATCAAATATTCCTTACTTTATGGCATACTCTTTCCCTATTTATCCTCAAAATTTCAGCAATCCATTTTCATCAAATTGAAAATTCGGTCCCCATGAAACTTCCCAATAGTATCCATCTAAATCCGAAAAATATGCGTGATATCCACCCCAAAAAACTTCCTGTGGCTCTTTTACAATTTTTCCACCTGCTTTTCTTACTAATGCAATTACAGTCTCTACATCTTCCTTATGTTCAACATTGTAGGCTAATGTAATTCCTGAAAATCCATTCCCTTTTGGTGGATTATTTTCATCAATATCTTTTGCTAATTGTTCCAAAGGAAATAGTTCAAACTTTGTTCCCGGAGTATCAAAAAAGCATACTGACGGATTATTTTCTCTGCAATCAGTCTTATATCCTAAACCATCTCTATAAAACTTTATTGACCTTTCCATATCTTTCACACCTAAACAAATACAAGTAATCTTGTTCATCGTTACCTCCTATGAATTCTAATTTGAACTATTCATTTCAAAATAAGCTTTTACATAAGCAAGTAATATTTCATCCGAATAATCTCCCCCTGTAGAATATGCTATGTTCATTATTTCTAATGTAGCTTCATCTAAATTCTTGTCATCATTTGTAAATTCTGAAACTATTTTTTTACATTTTTTAAAATCATCTTCATTTGCTCCATATGGCAATTTCATCCGGTCGTCCTTTCTACAAAAGCTCATTGCTTTACTCTTTTAAATTATATACCTATATGTTAAAATATAACAGGTTAACCATGATATTTATTCGGGTTTTATTGTGAATATACTTATTCAAAGCAAAAATATTTTAAAGAAGGTTTTTATATGAAACTAGGAATCGTTGGCTTGCCAAATGTAGGCAAGAGTACATTATTTAACTCATTGACAAAGGCAGGTGCTACTGCCGCAAACTATCCTTTTGCTACCATTGACCCTAATGTAGGTGTTGTAGCGGTACCGGATGACAGATTAAAGGAACTTGGCAAATTATATAATACAAAGAAAGTTACACCTGCACTTATAGGCTTCGTAGATATCGCAGGTCTTGTAAAAGGTGCCAGCAAGGGTGAAGGTCTTGGAAACCAGTTTTTATCAAATATTCGTGAATGTGATGCCATCATACATGTGGTAAGATGCTTTGACGACTCAAATATCATCCATGTGGAAGGAAGCGTTGATCCTATCAGAGATATCGAAACTATCAACTTGGAGCTTATATTCTCCGATATTGAGATTTTGGAAAGAAGAATTGCAAAGACTAAAAAGTCCGCTATGAATGACAAATCTTTAAAGCATGAGCTTGATATACTTATGGAACTTAAAGATATCTTGGAGAACGGAAATATGGCAAGCAGCTATACATCTGCTGATGAAGAAGATTTGGCATTTGTAAAATCGCTTGGACTTATCACATATATGCCTGTTATATTCGCCGCAAATGTAGCTGAAGAGGACTTGGCTGATGACGGTGCTTCCAATGAATATGTAGCTAAGGTAAAAGAATATGCAGCAAAATCAAATGCAAAGGTATTTGTTGTATGTGCAGCCATTGAAGAGGAAATTTCACAGCTTGACGATAATGAGAAGGCTGAATACCTTGATGCTCTCGGCATTTCCGTATCCGGTCTTGATAAGCTTATTGCAGCCAGCTATGATCTGCTTGGACTTTTAAGCTATCTTACAGCCGGTGAGGATGAGTGCAGAGCCTGGACAATAAAGAAAGGCACAAAGGCTCCGGGAGCGGCAGGAAAGATTCACTCAGACTTTGAGCGTGGATTTATCAAAGCTGAGGTTATCAACTATCAGGATCTTCTTGACTGTGGCTCTACATCTGCTGCCAAAGAAAAGGGACTTGTTCGTATAGAAGGTAAAGAATATGTAGTACAGGACGGAGATGTAATACTCTTTAGATTCAATGTATAAACAGTTTATATAAAGGGGGATTATATGAAAAAGAATACATTACCTGTTTTCGGTGTCGGTCCTATTTATGCCGTCAGTTGTTTACTTCTAACCGCCTTCGGACTTTTCTTAAAAAAGATTGGATTTCTAAATGGCGGAGACCTTCCCGGCTTAAAATCTGAAGCAATGCTTATAGGCTTTATGCTCATTTTTATCGGAGTTGCATTGTGGATATATGCTGTGATCATTCAAAAAATCAGTAAAGAGATAAGCAGCGGGCATTTGGTAACAATCGGAATATATTCCATTGTCAGAAACCCTATATATCTCGCATTTTTATGTGTGTGTACAGGCATTTTGATAACTGCACATAATGTGTACTTGCTTATAATTCCGGTAGTTTTATATATATTCTTAACTGTACTGATGAAGCTGACCGAAGAAAAGTGGTTGCTTGATAAATTCGGGTCGGAATATATAGAGTATTGTAAACATGTTAACAGGGTTATACCCTGGTTTAGACATTAATATATTTATGCCATCACTTGTGATGACGGAATGGAGATTATTATGGCGTTAATGGATTTGTTTAAAAAGGCTTTTATGGGAGCAACTGACGAGGAAAATCGTAAGAACAAAGCCAGAATGAGAGAAATATTTAACAGCAGTGTTGCAAACGGTGATGATTACAAACTGATTTATTGCCATATGGAAAACTGTACTAATGCTGTTATTGTTCAGGTTACAAGGCACAGTAACTTTATTGTAGGGTACAAGGAAGGCGAAGTTGTAGTTATTCCTGTAAATGCCGAACTTACAGAGTATGGGGATGCAATGGTATTTAATAAAGCAAATGAGAGTTTTACAAAGACATCTCTGGGCTTTTGTTTTGTAGGAAATTCTGAAGTTTCTCTGCAATTTGTTCCTATGACATATGAACCGGGTATAACTGCCGGTGCAAGACATTCAGTTTCAATCACTCAATCATCTGCAGAAGTGGCCGAGTTTAAAAATTTCTTTAAAAAGGGATTACAATAATTTGTAAATGTAAGAATTATGAATAAAGAAGATATAATCATCGCACTAAAAGAAGCGGTAATACCAGATGAAGAGTATTATATTGATAATGAAATAATAGATGCAATGCTTGAGTATCCCGACCCGTTCCAATTTGTAAAACCTGTCTTGGAAATAATATCACAAAACCCGAGTGTCGACTTCGGATCTCCCGGAGAATTGGTCCACTTTGTAGAAAAGTTTTATAAAAAGGGCTATGAAGAAGCACTTATTGAATCGGTAAAGAAAAATCCTACATTTCATAATATATGGATGATTCATCGTTGCTATAATGATGCAAGCTGTGCTTTTCATAATGACTTTTTATCACTGATAAATGAGATTAAAGAAAACCCTTCTACATCTGCTGATATTATAAAGGCAATTGAAATGTTTAATTGGTAATTATTTAATAAAAAATCTTGGAGCCGGCAAACGCCGATTCCAAGTTTTTTTATACTTTTTTACATTATTATTTTAAGAATGCGACAATATAATGTCGGTTTATATTATATAAATGTCGCAAATATGTTATGATAGTTATAATTGAAGGAGGAATACAATGAACAAGTATATTGAATCAGAGACATTGGAATTAAAAGAGAAATACTCAGATACAATTACAAAAGAAATAGTGTCGTTCCTTAATAGTTCCGGTGGAACCATTATTATTGGTGTAAAAGATAATGGTATTGTAGTAGGTGTGGAAAAAATCGATGAAGTACTAAGAAAAATATCCGATATTATAACAAGTCAAATAGAACCGAATCCACAAGATGAGATTAGCTCAGAGCTTAAGTTTGATGATGGAAAAACAATTATTGTGATTAATATAAATAAGGGACAAAATCATATTTATTGTAATAAAAAATATGGATTTTCTTCTTCCGGCTGTACTATAAGAATAGGTACAACTTGCAAGGAAATGACTCCTGAACAAATTAAAATAAGATATGAGAAAAGGTTTATAGATACTGAATACATGCTTAAGAAAAGAGCAAATTCATCTGCTTTATCCTTTAAAGAGCTTAAAATATATTATTCTGAAAAAGGCTACCATTTAGATGACCAATCTTTTGAGGCGAATTTGAACTTAAAAAACGAGCATGGAGAATATAATCTACTGGCAGAATTATTATCTGATAACAATAATATACCTTTTATATTTGTCAAATTTAAGGGAACAAATAAAGCTTCAATATCTCAAAGAAGTGATTATGGATATGGATGTCTTTTAACAACCTATGATAAAATTAAAAACAGACTTCAGGCAGAGAATGTATCCATATCAGATACTACAGTTAGGCCTAGAAAAGATATATTTTTATTTAATTATGATTGTGTTAATGAAGCCGTTTTAAACGCTCTTGTCCATAATGATTGGACTATCACTGAACCTCAAATCTCCATGTTTGAAGATAGAATCGAAATATTATCTCATGGTGGATTGCCTAGTGGAATGACCAAAAAGCAATTTTTTGATGGAATCAGTAAACCCAGAAATACTACATTGATGAGAATATTTTTAAATATGGGACTTACTGAACATACAGGACATGGCATTCCAACAATTGTCAACACATATGGAGAAGAAGCTTTTGAGATTGAAGATAATTACATAAGATGCACTATTCATTTTGACAAGCATGTACTTGATGAAATTGTCATAAAAAATGTCGGTTTGAATGTCGGTTTGAATGTCGGTTTGAATGTCGGTTTGACTAAAACTGAAAAGAAGGTCATACAATTCTTAATAGAAAGCTCAAATCTAACATCAGTTGAACTTGCGGAAAAAGTGGGTGTAACAAAGAGAACCATAGAAAGAGCATTAAAATCCTTACAGGAAAAAAATATAATAGAAAGAATCGGATCAAAGCGTGATGGAAGCTGGATCGTGATTAAATAATTCAAAGGGGCGTCGGGAATACCCGTGTACAGTAACTCCCGACAGCCCCTTTAACAAAATATGACTGTAAACCTTATATCACTCTCACTTCCCTTTTTAAAAAAATCTAATATCTTATCTTCATTTCCACGAATTATAATCTTCTTGTTCCCATTTTTTGAGAGTAAATATGCCGTGTTACAAACTTTAAATATCAGCTCAATATCATGTGTTATAAGGATAACTGGAGTGTTCTTTATTTTTTCTCTAATAGCATCAGCAACCAGTTTCATTCTCCTGTAATCAAGCCCTGCTGTAGGTTCATCCAAAATAACGAGTTTGGAATTTTTAAGCAATGCTATAATAACTGCCAGCCTTTGTTTTTCTCCGCCTGATAAATCATGTGGATTTAGCATTCTTTTATTCCATAAATCCATTTCAAGCAGGTATCTTTTAACCTCCTCCAAATATTTTCTGTCTTTTACTTTATCTTTAGGAATCAATTCTTTTTCAACAGTTTCACAAAAAAACATATTACTGCAATTTTGCAGACTGATTGCTACATCGGATAGCCTCTCCTTTATGGAACGGCTGTATGAAGTCCTTCCTTTTTTTAAAGGTATAATACCTGAAAGCTGTTTGGCAAGTGTTGTCTTTCCTATCCCGTTATCACCTATTAAAGCCATACATTCCCCACTGTTTAGAGTAAAGTTAACCGGCTCCTTTAGACTATAGCCTTTATTACTTATATATACATCTTCAATTCTTATCATTTGATTATCATCAGGATATTCCATGACGGATTTTAAATTATTATTGTTAAAAGACCTGAGTTCATTTTTTTGTTCCAAATCTGATGTTAAATCTTTTGACGAAAAAATCCCCTCTATCTTTCCTTCTTTAAGAACTATCATTCTGTCTATTAACTGAAATAAATATGACAGTCTATGTTCCACTATAATTATAGTTTTACCGCAATACTTCAAATGTTTTAAAATTCTTCCAAGCTCATTTGTAGATGTATAATCTAAATTTGCCGAAGGCTCATCCAATAAAATGATCTCGCTGTCAAATACCAATGTAGAAGCTATGGCTACTTTTTGCTTTTGTCCTCCGGAAAGTTCTCTTACTTTTCTTGTTTTTAAATCAGAAATCCCTATTTCCTGTAGAGAATTTTGAACCTTTCTGCGTAGCAGATTTCGTTCCATTCCCATATTCTCGCCGATAAGAGCCACTTCATTTTCAACATCCTTTGAAAAAAACTGATCATTCGGATTTTGAAATACATTCCCTACATACTTTGCGATTTCTCCGGATTTGTAGTCTGAAATACTCTTATCCAAAATACTTATTTGTCCTATTATATTTCCATCATATAATGCCGGAACCAATCCGTTTAACAGTCTTAATAAACTCGTCTTACCGCATCCTGACAGTCCTGTAATAACAATAAATTCACCTTTATTTATAGAAAAAGTGATATCCTTTAGAATAGTTTCCTTACTATATGAAAACTTTTTTATATCAACATTTATAATTTTTGACATATCGTAATACCAAGTAATATAAGTCCGACTAAAATAACAGCATAATCTCTCCATGTAAAAGAGAGATCCTGATAAGAAGTCTTTTTACAATCATATTCAATTCCCTTTGTAATTAAAGCACATGATAAAGTTTCACCTGTTTCAAAGGCTTTGTAAATCATAGGAACAAGATAGACTTCCAAACTGTGAATCGGTCTGAAAACAGTTATTTCAATATTCCTGGCTTTTAATCCCTCCCTTATTTCTGATAAATATTCTCGATATTCCGGAATAAAGC
Source organism: uncultured Lachnoanaerobaculum sp. (assembly GCF_938015485.1). Taxonomy (GTDB): domain Bacteria; phylum Bacillota; class Clostridia; order Lachnospirales; family Lachnospiraceae; genus Lachnoanaerobaculum. The sequence goes on from NZ_CALLVU010000129.1 coordinate 15,456, forward strand.
GAAAAAAGATAGCCACTCCGATGCATAAAGAATTCGGCAAATGTATATTCCTTAAAGAGTATATCATTGTGGATGTGCCAAAATCAGACATTATGCCTGCCAGTATCCATAAAGGAAACAGCTTAAGGATAATCAGTAACATTGTATAGATTGCCCCCAGCCATCCATACAAAAAGTATTCACTTGGAACTATATTTATTAAACCGAATAAAATAATATAAAGGGCAAACAGCTGAATTGATTTTCTTCTTTTTACAACAGCTGCCAAAAAGAAGCTGAAAATCAGCATCAGCCAATAAACAGGCATTGTACAAAAAAACACAATGCTTGTATAGATTATCATAAGGATACCCACAGATATCGGTTTTATTTGTATTTCCGTCTTCATGATATTAAGATAATATTCCCGCTCTGGTAATACTCTTATTAAAAAACTTATTATAGATATATTTACCAAGCAATGTACCTAAAATTGAAGCTAAAAGCTCTATAAACAATATGATTACCATGTTTTTAGGATTAAAGAAAACTCCTTTAACCATTTGAGCTTTTTCAACAGTAAACAGATTCGGGAAAGTTTTTACCAGTCCTTCCACGCCTAAGAAAAGTATAAAAAAGAAACCGTGCAGTGCATAAATTACCTGTGAAACTACATATGATATACCGATTCTGCCGTCATTTATATAATTATCTTTACCCCCTATACATACCTCTCCCAAAATACCGGCTAAAAGCATAATCGGAAGCATAGGAATAAATCCCATAACAGCATAAATAATACCTGATAACAGATAATAAATGAATATTGTACCTCTTTTAGCAATTTTATGACACATAACAAAATAAACCGGAGCACATAATAAACTTCCTATTGAAACATGTACAAAAATTCCATAAGTACCAAAGACCTGTGTTATCATTCCTGATAACAAGCTGACAACAAAACCTACCACTCCAAGCAGACTTACTACAATAATATCTTTTAATTTCATTTATTTTTCCCCCTTATTCTAAAAGATATACTTTACAATTCAATGTTAGCACTACCTAACTTTGCTGTCAAGAAATGATTTTACAATACAAAAAGAAGCCGTCATTTTCAGGCGGCTTCTTTTAATTTTATCCGACAACTATATTTATAATCTTCTTCGGAACATAAATTTCTTTTCTTATTGTTCCTTCAAGCTTTCCGGCTTCAGTTAAAGCTTTCTTACCTGCCTCTATAGCATCTTCCTTGCTTACATTGGCATCAAGTTCAATAACAAGCTTTGTCTTTCCGTTTATCTGAACAGGAACCTCTATTATATCCACTTCCTTATGACTCTCATCAAATGTAGGCCACTCTGCATGGAATACCGAGCCGCTTTCTCCAAGTGCTTCCCAAAGCTCCTCACCTATATGAGGTGCAAAAGGTGCAAGTAATATAACAAATGCCTTTAAGGTTTCCTTATCCACACCGTTCTTTTTGCTGAGCTCGTTAAGCTTATTATTGTACTCCATAAAGCCTGCAATAACGGTGTTTAAGCTGAAAGAATTGAATCTTTGCTCAATATCGGAGATAAGATTTGCGCGAACTCTTAATAGCTCCCTGTCAGCCTCTACATTCTTATCCTTATTGTCCATTACAAGCTTATAGAACTTATTTAAAAATCTTGATACACCCTCGATACCTCTGTCATCCCAGTCGGCATCAAGCTCAGGCGGTCCTACAAAAAGCTCATACATTCTAAGAGCATCACAACCGTAGTCGCGAACAAGATCGTCAGGTGAAACTACATTTCCCTTACTCTTACTCATCTTCTGTCCGTCACTGCCGTTTATCATACCCTGATTGAAAAGCTTTGTGAAAGGCTCATCAAAATCAACCACACCGATATCATGTAAGAACTTTGTATAGAATCTTGAATAAAGCAAATGAAGTACGGCATGCTCAACGCCTCCGATATACATATCTACAGGGAGATATTTATTCGCCATCTCCTTGCTTACAAGTTCCTTATCATTGTGAGGATCCACATATCTTAAGAAATACCAGCTTGAACCTGCCCACTGAGGCATAGTGTTTGTCTCACGCTTTGCAGGTCCTCCACATACAGGACATGTCGTATTTACCCACTCGTCAATAGCCGCAAGCGGTGACTCACCTGTTCCGGTAGGCTGATAGCTCTCCACCTTAGGAAGCTCAAGAGGGAGCTGATCCTCAGGTACCGCTACATTTCCGCAACATGGACAATGTACTATAGGAATAGGCTCACCCCAGTAACGCTGTCTTGAAAATACCCAGTCACGAAGCTTGTAGTTGGTTGTCTTCTTACCATAGCCCTTCTCCTCTATCATCTGTGGAGCTTCAAGCTTTAACTTGGCGCTTTCCATACCGTTCCAGTCACCTGAATTTATCATTGTACCTACAGCATCTGTATAGGCTTCAGTCATATTTTCAATTTCTTTACCGTCTTTTGCGATAACCTGAACTATAGGAAGTCCGAACTTCTTTGCAAAATCAAAGTCTCTGTCATCATGTGCAGGTACACACATAATAGCACCTGTACCGTAGTCGGCCAAAACATAGTCTGAAAGCCAGATAGGTGTCTTCGCACCGTTTAAAGGATTAATTGCATATGAACCTGTAAATACACCTGTCTTTTCCTTTGACTGCATTCTGTCAACATTTGACTTCATAGAGCTGTCAAAAATATACTTCTCAACAGCTTCTCTTTGATCATCGGTAGCCAGCTTCTTTGCAAGCTCATGCTCAGGTGAAAGTACCATAAAGGTAGCACCGTAGAGAGTATCGGGTCTTGTAGTATAAACAACTATATTGTCATCGCTTCCGTCCACCTTGAAGTTTACCTCTGCACCGTAGCTCTTTCCTATCCAGTCCGACTGCATCTTTTTAACCTTCTCAGGCCAGTCAAGCTTATCAAGGTCATTAAGAAGTCTGTCAGCATACTTTGTAATTCTAAGCATCCACTGACGAAGGTTTTTCTTGGTAACAGGAGTTCCGCATCTCTCACATTTTCCGTCTACCACCTCTTCATTTGCAAGACCTGTCTTACATGAAGGACACCAGTTTATCGGGAATTCCTTCTCATATGCAAGACCTTTTTTGAACATCTGAACAAATATCCACTGTGTCCACTTATAAAACTTAGGATCTGTAGTATTTACCTCTCTGTCCCAGTCATATATTGCTGCAATCTCATTTATCTGTCTTTTGATATTGGCTACATTCTCGGCTGTAGACTTTTCAGGATGAACTCCCATCTTTATAGCGTAGTTCTCCGCCGGAAGTCCGAATGCATCCCAACCCATAGGATGAATTACATAATGTCCCTTTAATACCTGATATCTGCTCCATACATCCGATATTACATATCCTCTCCAGTGTCCTACATGAAGTCCTGAACCTGAAGGGTATGGGAACATATCCAAGCAATAGTACTTAGGCTTCTTTCCATCATCTACATTTATAGGATGCTCTTCCCATCTTTTCTTCCATTTTTTCTCTATTGCACTATGATTATACTGTGCCATAATCTGTTCCTTTCGCTACCTGTTTAAAGTTGATTAGAGCTTCCCTCCACAGATGTGAAGTTAAAGCTCTACTAAAAAATAAGTTAAATTTTAAAATCTGAATTTGTCCTCAAAGTAAGCCTTAAGCTCTGATATCGGGATTCTTACCTGCTCCATACTGTCTCTGTCTCTTACAGTTACAGCATTGTCATTCTCGGAATCAAAGTCGTAAGTGATGCAGAACGGTGTACCGATCTCATCCTGTCTACGATATCTCTTACCGATATTTCCTCTGTCGTCAAACTCTACATTGTAGTACTTTGACAACTCTTCAGATATCTTAAGAGCACCCTCATTAAGCTTCTTTGAAAGCGGTAAAATACCGATCTTTACAGGAGCAAGTGCCGGATGGAAGTGAAGAACGGTTCTGGTATCTCCGCCCTCAAGTGTCTCTTCATCATATGCCGCACAAAGGAATGCTAAAGTAACTCTGTCAGCTCCAAGTGAAGGCTCTATAACATATGGAATATATCTTTCACTTGTCTCATCGTCAAAGTATGAAAGATCCTGTCCTGAAACTTCCTGATGACGATTAAGGTCATAATCCGTTCTGTCCGCAATACCCCAAAGCTCGCCCCAGCCGAACGGGAATAAAAACTCTATATCCGTTGTAGCATTTGAATAGAAACTAAGTTCTTCCTTATCATGGTCTCTGAGTCTCATCTGCTCCTCTTTGATACCGAGAGCTATAAGCCAATCTCTACAAAAGCCTCTCCAGTAATCAAACCACTCAAGATCTGTACCCGGCTTACAGAAGAACTCAAGCTCCATCTGCTCAAACTCTCTTGTTCTGAATGTGAAGTTACCAGGAGTAATCTCGTTTCTGAACGACTTACCGATCTGTGCTATTCCGAATGGAATCTTCTTACGTGAAGTTCTCTGCACATTCTTGAAGTTTACGAAAATTCCCTGCGCCGTCTCTGGACGAAGGTAAATCTGTGACTGTGAGTCCTCAGTTACCCCCTGGAAGGTCTTAAACATCAAATTGAACTGTCTGATGTTTGTGTAGTTGCTCTTACCACACTCAGGACAAGCAATCTGCTCATCTCTGATGTACTCCTCTAGCTTTTCATTTGACCAGCCGTCGATAGCTTCTTCTGGAAGGCCTTTTTCACTACGATAGTCCTCAATTAGCTTATCTGCACGGAATCTCGATCTACATTCCTTACAGTCAATAAGAGGATCAGCAAAGCCTCCGATGTGCCCAGATGCCTCCCATGTGCGTGGGTTCATCAAAATAGCTGCGTCGAGCCCGACATTGTACTTGGATTCCTGTACGAACTTCTTCCACCAAGCCTTCTTAACATTGTTCTTAAACTCTACGCCCAAAGGACCGTAATCCCATGTATTAGCCAAACCGCCGTAAATCTCAGAACCGGGATAAACGTAGCCCCTGTTCTTTGCTAATGCGACAATTTTTTCCATCGTTGCTTTACTGTTTTCCATCTGTAAAAATAACCTGCTTCCCTTGTATTTCAAATTAATTAAAATTGAATTCGGATTTGATTCCGATTATTCTTCTACCTTTTCCTTAACTGTGTCTGCAGCGTCCTTAACAGCATCTGCTGCTTTATCAACTGCTTCCTTTGCAGTCTCTTCTACTGCTTCCTCAGCCTCTGCGATGTCGTCTAGGTT
>NZ_CALLVU010000130.1 GCF_938015485.1 uncultured Lachnoanaerobaculum sp.
ATGAATAGCAGTAAGTTGTAGCACACAGAATTTAAAGGTGATTAGAGTAAAATCTAACCGCCTTTTTTGTTTGTAAAAAAAGAAGGAGGTAAACATGCGAATAAATGATTTTCATAACATTTTGGAGCTGATAAAACAAGATGTTCTGCAGAGTGAAGCAGAGTATCTGAAGCTCTTAAAAGTTGTCGGGAACAATCAGAAGTACGATTTTAGAAGTCAGTTAAGTATTTATGATAAAAATCCTGAAGCGACAGCTTGTGCCAAGTTTGACTACTGGAGAGAACACTTTAACCGAACTGTCATGCGAGGTCAAAAGGGTATTCCCATTTTAGAGGACTATGGCACATACAAAAAGGTGGACTATATCTTTGATATTAGTCAGACAGTTTCCAAAAACAGAGATGTCAATGAGGTAAATCTTTGGAGATTTGATAAAGAAGCTCATAGAGATGTATTAAAAGAAATGATAAAAGCTGAAGGCTATGAAGAAAGTGAAAGCACCTTGGAAAATATCTTTTCTTTAAGTAGGCTTTACGGAGATGAAAAAATAGATAGCTTGATGAATGAACTTAGAATATCTGATGAGGACAGAATATCCTTTACCAAGTTTGCAAGGGACTCGGTAAGTTATGCAGTAGCTTCAAGATTTAAGTTAGACTATCCAATGGATAAGGAGCTGTTAAAGGAAAACTTTGCAATGCTTGACAGCATTTCTCTTATGAGCCTTGGAGAAACTGTATCGGATATTAGCGGAACAGTCATTGATGCAACCATTCAAAAAAGCAAAGAATTAGAGCTTCAAAAAGAAGTTTTAAGAGGTAAAGAAGCAGGATATAATAAAATAAAAGAAAAATTAGAGGAGGTAGAAGAAAATGTACTTCGACGAGATGATCAGGAAAGAATTAGTGAAAACGAGCGAATTTTCCGAAATGGAGAGTACGGACGAGATAATAGAGAAAATCAAAGAGAATACACTGAATCAGTTGGAGGAAGAGATGGACTTTATGAGGGAATATCCGAATCCGACATACGCAGTGATGAGACTGGATTATCTTTCAAACAGCGAGGAGCAGAGCAACTTCGAGATGTTAGTGGATCTATACAAGGAGAAGAAACTGATAGGGCATCTGATGGATACGCAGAAACAAGCAATAGAATTTATGAGAGCAGAGAAGCCGAAACTGATGGCAGCTTGGGAGATAGAGGACGAGAGCCATCCGCAGTACAAAGCGATGATTTCAGCCCTCAAAGAGATGACAATCAAGGAAATAGTGGAAATCTAAAAGAAAATACGGATAAAGAGATAAGAGAAGCTGACAAGGCTTCTTTTTCTTTACCCGAAAACAGATCAGGACAGATTAAACTTACAATACCTCTTACACAAAATGATATTGACAGTATTCTTGTAAACGGTGGAAACCATGAGGGCGAAAGACTTCCTATCATTGCTGAATTTTCCAAAGGGAAAACAGTAGAAGAATTAGGAGAATACCTTAAAGATACCTTTAGAGGCGGAAACGGTTTATTTCTTAATGGAGCAGAAGTATCTTCCTGGTATTCGGATAAAGGTATTCATTTAGCTTACGGGACTTCTGCAAGAGAAGATGATACGCAAATTTTAAGTTGGAGTGATGCTGTAAGAAGAATCAATGAGCTTTTGGAAAATGGAGAGTTTGCCACAAATGTAGAGCTTTTGGAAGCACATGACTATGAAAGAGATAGAGTTTCAGAATCCTTATGGTATTTATATCACGATTTAAGTGAAGAAGGGAAAGCACAGGGATATTTTGACTTTATGGAAAGAGGAGGTGAGTTTCCTAAAGAAACAAGACAGTTATCGGAAGCTCTTAAAAATCCTGACTATCTAAAAAATGTTATTTCCGAGTACAGCCGTTTTTTAGCAGGATACAAAGAAAATAGAGATGTACTAAGGTTTCATTATCACAAGGTAGATAGCCTTTATCAAAAATTGCAGGAGCTTGAACTTACAAGAAAGGAATATACTTCTAACCTTATCGAACCTCCAAAGGTACAAGGCTTTATTACAGAAGATGAAGTCCTTGCTACGATTTCAAGAGGAAGCGGCTTTGATAGAGGAAAAGAGCGAATTATTAAGTTTTTCAAAGAAAATCATACCTTGCAGGAAAAAGCGAATTTCTTAAAAGATGAGTATGGAATCGGTGGAGGTTCTCATGCTGTTTCAGGAGCAAAGGGAAGTGATGAATGGCATGATGCAAAGGGACTGAAATTACAGAAGAATCATTGTAACGATGTTTTTCTTACATGGTCAAATGTAGCAAAGCATATAGATGAGCTGCTTTCTAAAAATATTTATCTTGAAGAGAATAAAATTGAAAGCAAGACAGCGATAGAAGAACAAAAAGAGCCAAGTTATTACTCTAAAGGCGATCCATATAATCTAATGACTGATGAAATGCTTGAGAAAGTTCCTGAACTTTATGCACAAGAGGATGTAGCTTTAGCGGATAAACAGGTTCATGCAGCATATATCATTCCATTTAGAAGTAACTGGACTTGGTATATGACGGAATATGACAGGGAAAGTAAAGACGCTTTTGGACTTGTGCTTGGAATAGAGCCTGAATGGGGATATTTTAATCTTGAAGAGCTAAAGGAACTAAATGCACAAAGGCTCATTTTAGAGGATTTTCCAAAGACCTTTAGAGAACTTAGAGACAGTGAGCTTAAAAAGCAGATGGATGAGCAGGAGCTTCACAATGTATTTAACGGAGAACTTAGCTTTGAGGAGAATATTGCAGACCTTGAAGCACCTGAAGAAGTAGAAGAAAGCATACAGGCAGAACCTTTTCAGGCTACCTTATTAGATTATCTAAAGGAAAAAGAAGAAGTAGAGCTTAATGAAAAAGAGGACAGATCTTCAGATGAGTTTGCAGTTAAAGAAGATGATACCGTCTATTTTAATCATGAGGAGTACAAAGTAAGAGAGATTTCCAAAAATCCAATCACAGGAAGAAATGATTTGTGGCTTGATCCTGCAAGGCAAGGTAATCATCAAATACCGATTGTAGCCTTTACTGATAATGAGGATTTATTAAGACAAGTAAGTCTTGAAAGACCTGACTTTATCATAGGTGATGAAGTGAAATATAAGGGAAAAGACTATACCATCACAAGATTTGATGATATGGGAAATAACCTAAAGACAGTAACGATTAAGGATAATACCGAATATCTTGGAGGCATGATTACAGGCTCCGATGTTATTCCTTATCGTAAGGAAAGTGAGATTGGTAAAATCTTTGAAAATTTGACTTATGCGAAACCTGAAAAGACTTTTGAGGAAGCAGAGATAAAGAAAAATCAGGCTCACAATTTCAAGATTACAGAAGAAACGCTTCCTTCAAAGTTATTTCCAAGTGAGAGGTTAAACAATAATCTTGAAGCAATCTCTATGCTCAACAGGGTGGAAAGTGGAGAACGAGAGCTTGATATTACAGCTCAGGAAGTTTTAGCGAAATATGTTGGTTGGGGTGGACTTGCTGATGTCTTTGATGAAAGTAAGGATGGACAGTGGAAAGAGGCAAGAGCCTTCTTAAAGGAAAATCTATCGTCATCAGAATATGAAGCTGCAAGAGAATCAACCTTAACGAGCTTTTACACACCGAAAACCGTTATAGATGGCGTATATAAGACGCTTTCAGGTATGGGATTTAAACAGGGAAATATCCTTGAACCGTCAATGGGTATCGGGAACTTTATCGGTAATTTACCTGATGAAATGAATCAGTCAAAGTTTTATGGAGTAGAGCTTGATTCGGTAAGCGGTCGTATTGGAAAGCTGCTATACCCTGAAAGTGATATACAGGTAAAGGGACTTGAAGAAACGGGATTTTCCAATAACTTCTTCGATGTAGCAATCGGAAATGTTCCATTTGGAGAGTATAAGGTAAATGACAGGGAATACAATCGTAATAACTTTCTTATCCACGATTATTTCTTTGCCAAGTCCATTGATAAGGTAAGAAACGGCGGTGTTATCGCCTTTATTACATCTTCAGGAACAATGGATAAAAAAGACGAAAGTGTAAGAAGATATCTTGCAGCAAGAACCGAATTTATAGGAGCAATCAGACTTCCAAACGATACCTTTAAGGGTGTTGCCGGCACAGAAGTAACTTCGGATATTATCTTCTTAAAGAAAAGAGATAGTGTATTAGAGCGAGATGAAGATTGGATACACCTTGCGGAAGATGAAAATGGACTTTCATATAACAAATACTTTGTCGATCATCCTGAGCAGGTGCTTGGTTCTATGCGTGAAGTTAGCGGAAGGTTTGGGAAAACACTCACTTGTGAGCCGATAGCTTATTTAGGTACAGAGATAAACATGGCTTCATTAAAGGAGCGTATCGAGATTGCAGGAGAAAGAATTTCAAAAGAAGCCAAGTATGAAGAAATAGAGCTACTTGATGATGAAATAACTTCTATCCCTGCAACCGATGATGTAAAGAACTTCTCTTATACCTTGATTGACGATGAAGTCTATTACAGAGAAAACTCACTTTTTATCAAAAAGGAAGTATCAGACAAGAATAAAGAAAAAATCAAGGATTACCTTGAGCTGAATGCTGCCTTAAAAGATGTGATTTACAAGCAGAAAGAAGATTTTAACGAAGAAGAAATCAAGGCTTCACAGGAAAAACTAAATGAAGTATATGACAACTTTTCTAAAAAGCATGGCTTTGTCAATAACCTAAGCAATACCAGAGCCTTAAAAGAGGATAGCAACTTCCCGCTTGTTTCCTCCATAGAAATCCTTGATGAAGAAGAAAACTTTAAGGCAAAGGGAG
>NZ_CALLVU010000131.1 GCF_938015485.1 uncultured Lachnoanaerobaculum sp.
AGAATCCCGTCCTCGTGCGTTTTCCACCCCTGTTGAACTTAATATAGGACATTTCCCGTCTTCCGTCGAAGTACTATGAAATTTCCGACATTTTAAATTTTAAGTAAACCATTTAATTTTATGCAATTCTTTTAAACCCTTTATTTTAAAGGCTTTTCTTACATAAAAAATATTTTAAAAAATTTGAAAAAAATTTTAGAGTATGTTATAATCATAGTACTTCATAGTACTTTAAATTTAGAGGTGTTTATGGCTTATTTTTTGAGAAAAGAAAAGAAGAAAAAAGGTACTTATCTTCAGATGTATGAATCATTTTGGGATAAAGATAGAAAGCAACCAAGAACCAAAAATGTAAAATCTTTTGGTTACGTTGAAGATCTGATTTCAGATGAGATTCCGGATCCTATTAAATTTTACAGTGACTACGTAAAAGAGCAAAATGAGAATAGAACAAAAACTCTTTCTGAAGAATCCCGTCCTCGTGCGTTTTCCACCCCTGTTGAACTTAATATAGGACATTTCTTGCTTTATGCATTAATTGATGAGCTTGATGTTAAGGAAACTATTGATATACTTGCTTCTCAAATGCGTTTTCAGTTCTCTGTATTTGACTTAATTACACAACTTATTTATGCAAGGGTTATATCACCATGCTCTAAGTCAAAGACAGCCTCTCATGTATTTCCATACCTTTATGGCAGTTCAACCATCTCTGAAGACCAAGTATATGACGGATGTTCTTTCATAGGAGAGTCCTATAAAAAGTACATTGATTTGTTTAATCACTCTTATGAAAGGTATTTTAAAAGAGATTTAAGCAATGTATTTTTCGATTGCACTAATTATTACTTTGAAATTGATATCCCTAGTGAAGACAAGCAAAAGGGACCTTCAAAAGAGAATAGGCACTCTCCAATAATAGGGCAAGCTTTGCTTTTAGACGCCGATCTTGTACCTGTCTCCATGCAAATGTATCCCGGAAATGAATCGGAAAAACCATATATCAGAAAAGTTATTGAAGAAATGAAGCAACGACATAATGTATCAGGTAAGACTATTCAGGTGGCTGATAAAGGCCTTAATTGTGCAAGAAATATTTATGCTGCCGTCAAAGAAGCTAATGACGGTTATATATTCTCAAAATCAATACATGGTAAGAATCTAAGTGAAAAGGAAAAGAAATGGGTTCTACTTGAAAATGACGCAAATGTCTTTTCTAACTACACTGATGAAAAAGGTAATGTATCTTTTCGTCTTAAATCATGTATTGACAGCTTTGATTACAGTTTTAAAGAGATTGATCCGGAAACAGGAAAAGAGAGTGTTACAAGGTTCTCTGTAAAGGAAAAGCGTATCGTTTCTTATAATCCTAACCTTGCAAAAAAACAAAGGCTTGAAATAATGAAAATGGTCGATAAAGCTTCAAAGTTTTCTACATACAAAAATATAGCTAAAGATGAACTTGGAGATTGTGCTAAGTATGTAGACATCATAAATAAAGATAGTACAGGCAAGACCATAAAGCCTATAATAGGTCTAAACAAATCTAAGATTAATGAAGATCTTAAATATGCAGGATATAATCTTTTAGTTACATCTGAGATAGATATGGAGCCTTTACAGGTATATAAGACATACCATAGCCTATGGAAGATCGAGGAATCTTTTAGACTTACAAAATCATACCTTGATGCAAGGCCTGTTTATTTACAGAAAAAAGAAACAATCTATGGGCATTTTTTGATATGCTACCTTAGCTTGTTTCTTTTAAGAGTATTAGAAATAAAGTGCTTCAAGAATAAAATAAACTCTTATGACTTAATCAACTTTATGCGTGATTTTAGGGTGGTAAATAAAGGTGATAATATATATATCAATATATCAAGAGATCAGGCCATTAACGAAAAGATTAAAAAACTGGTTGGTTTTAGTAACCTTGATGCCCTCTATTTAACAAGAACTGAAGTCGACAATTTCTTTCAAAACTGCATGCTCTTGGATACCTAGAGTACTAGGTTTTGAGAGAAACGACGGAAGTCAGGTAATATGTCAACAATTATTTTTGATTTTTTCAAAAAAGTTTTTGTTGAAAAAATTTATATTAGTATTATAATCTAAGTAATATATCAAAGGGGTGCTTATACGGCTGAGAGAGGTTTTACCTTAACCCATAACCTGATCTAGGTAATGCTAGCGTAGGGAAGTAAAACAGACTGCCGTATAGCAGTCTGTTTTTTTGGAGGGAGACATATGAATGCAAGCGTAGCGATACAGACACTACCGGAGGTTTATGACAATGACGAGATAGTCAGGATAGTGGACGAGGTAATAGCTTATATAAAGAGTACAGGATATAAGTATTATGTGGGTCCGTTTGAGACGACTATTGAGGGCGATTATGACGAACTTATGGACATAGTAAAAGAATGTCAGCATATAGCGATAAGGGCAGGTGCACCTGCGGTAATGGCATATATTAAAGTAAGCTTCAAACCTGACGGAGATTTACTTACAATAGACAGAAAGGTAACAAAACACCATTTAGATGAAAAATAAAAAAGACAGTATATACCCGATTGCTTTCGGCATTGTGTTTTTGGCGACTTGGCAGATACTTTGTACATTGAAGGTGATACCGGAGTTTTTGATGCCGTCACCCATTCAGATAGTAAAGGCATTGGTGAAAGATTTCCCGCTGCTGATGTACCATCTTGCCGTTACATTGGCTGAAAGCTTGATAGGACTTTTACTGGGCGTCTTACTTGGACTTGTATTTGCACTTCTGATGGACAGATTTATAAAGGTATATAAGACCTTTTATCCTTTTGTTATCATTTCTCAGACTATACCGACAATAGCCATAGCGCCGCTTTTGGTACTTTGGTTCGGATACGATTTGTTGCCGAAGGTTATACTTATAGTACTTGTTACATTCTTTCCTATAACGATTGGACTTTTGGAAAGCTTTAAGAGTGCCGATAAGGATGAGATAAACCTGCTTAAGTCGATGGGTGCAAGTGAGTTTGATATATATAAGTTTATCAAGTTGCCGTCTTCTATGGGGAAGTTTTTTGCAGCACTCAAGATTTCAGCTTCATACTCTGTGGTAGGAGGAGTGATATCTGAGTGGCTTGGCGGGTTTAGAGGACTTGGAGTGTATATGACAAGAGTCAGAAAGGCATATGCTTTTGACAAGATGTTTGCAGTTATTATTATTATTTCAATACTCAGTTTATTATTATTAAAGGCGGTGGATTTGTTACAGAAGATATCCATGCCGTGGGAGGAAAAATGAAAAAGACAGTTAAGAATTTATGTGTAGGTTTAAGTTTATTTGCAATAGCTGTGGCAAGTATGGCTTGCGGCAGTCAAAAGCAGTCGGATTCGGGAGAGAAAAAATTAAAGCTGGTGCTTGACTGGACACCCAATACCAATCATACAGGCCTGTATGTGGCAATGGAAAAGGGATATTATAAGGATGCAGGCATTGAGCTTGAGATAGTACAGCCGCCTGAAGACGGTGCGGAGGTTTTGGTTGCAAGCGGTAAAGCCGATTTCGGTATATCTTTTCAGGACACTTTGGCAGGTCCACTGTCAAAGGCTGAACCGCTTCCTATAAAGGCTGTTGCCGCAATAGCACAGCATAACACCTCAGGAATAATGTCAAGAAAGGGAGACGGTATCACCACACCTAAAGGACTTGAGGGTAAAAAGTATGCTACATGGGATCTTCCGATAGAAAAAGCGATTATAAAAAATGTGGTGGAAAAAGACGGAGGCGACTTTTCAAAGGTTGAGCTTGTGCCTTCTACAGTCACTGATGAGGTATCGGCACTTAGTACAAAGCAGATAGATGCTGTGTGGGTATACTACGGTTGGGCAGGTATTGCAGCCAATGTAAAGAATTTTGAATTTGACTATTTCGCATTTAAAGATATCAATCCGACATTTGACTATTACACTCCGGTAATCATTACAAATGACAATATGATAAAAAATGACAAAGATACAGTCAAGAAGTTTTTGGATGCGACTAAAAAGGGATATGAGTTTGCAGCAGGCAATCCTAAGGACGCGGCGGAAATCTTACTTAAATATGCACCTGAGATTGACCAAAAGCTTGCAAACGCGTCACAGGAGTACTTATCCGCCTGCTATATTGATAAGGATGTTCCTTGGGGATATATCGACAGTGACAGATGGAAAAATTTCTATAGATGGCTGAATGAGAATAATCTGTTGGAAAGTCAGATAGATGAGGGAGCAGGACTTGATAATGAATTTATCACAAAATAGTGAGCCTCTTTTAGAGGCTGAGGATATAGGCTTTGCATATGACAAAAGAGAGATAATTACAGGTGTAAATTTGAAATTGTATAAAAATGAGCTTGTATCATTGCTTGGAGTAAGTGGAAGCGGTAAGAGTACTCTTTTTAATATAATTGCAGGTCTTTTAAAACCTGATACGGGGAAAATAGTATATGGAGGAGAGGATATAACCGGAAAATCGGGTATTATAAGTTACTCATTTCAAAAAGATCTTTTGCTTCCGTATCTAAAAATCGAGGAGAATGTGGCGCTGCCTCTTCTCATAAAAAAAGAAAAAAAGAGTACAGCCGTAAAAAAGGCTAAAGAGATGTTAAAAGAGTTTAAGCTTGATGCATATGCAAGTAAGTATCCGAGGGAACTCTCAGGAGGTATGAGACAGAGGATTGCACTGCTTAGAACTTATCTCTTTTCAAAAGATGTGTCCTTACTTGACGAGCCTTTTTCAGCACTTGACGCCATTACAAAGGATGAGATGCATGAGTGGTATATGAATATGAGGAAAAAATATAATACCTCCACAATATTTATAACTCACGATGTGGATGAGGCGATACTTTTATCGGACAGGATTTATATATTAGGTAATACACCGTCAACTATAAAAACTGAGCTTAAAATAGAGGTAAATAACAGAAATAATGATTTCAAACTTAGTGAAAGTTTTTTGGAGTATAAAAAAGAGGTTTTAAGAAATCTTGAAAACGGCAGTGACGGTAAAAAGTTTTAGATTAAATACCCCTCGGAGCGTTGATAATCCGAGGGGTATTTGTATCAGTTTATTTTCTTCAGTTCATAAAGATTCATAAGTTCAAATGTGGAAAAGTCAGGCATCGGTGCAAATGAACATTCAAGGTATTTGTCACTGTCTTTTGCGTCCATGCTGAAAATATAGTTGTAACCGCATTCAAACAGATAGTCGGGAGAAAGCTCATTACTCGGACCGTAAATTCCCTTAAGTTTTGCATTACTGCAAGCCTTTAATATGTCAAGGTAGGATTCATTGACTAAAGTTGAGCCCGACATGATGACTGCATCGAGACTTTCAAGCACATCTCTATGGTTCAGAGCGTCATCACCCAGATGGAAGAATATGTTCTTCGGGTAAACTTCTGTACTGTCTTTTGAAATCCTGTAACTTAAGATTCTTTTTTCAGGTGTGAGGTCAAATGCATGGAATTCCGTACATTTATTAAGCAAAAATCTTAAATATACACCATAGCCTATAAGTCCGACTTTCATATTGCTTACATCGTAGTTAAAGCCAAGACCTGCGGTACGCTTGATACCTCGTTTTTCCAAAAGTTCAACACTGTTGAACGGTTTACTCATCAAATTGCTGAGTACTACAAGCAGTGTCCTAAGAGTCACGTCATCCTTTAACATAAGCTCTGTGATACATTCATCAAGAGGCTTTCCTATAAGACTTCTTATTATCGGCTCATACTCGCTGACAGGCTTTTCTTTACCGATTCTGAGGGCAAAACTTATCTTTTTGTTGTTATCAACAGCCATCGCCCACTTAAAACCGAAAATAAACTCATCAAGCTTTGCGACAGGTATATTATATTTCTTATAAAGAGCCAGATTCAGCTCAAGTATTCTTTGTATATCTTTCATAAATCCCCTTTCAGATATAAACTTCCGTATAACGGATATTTATATAAAATTTAATAGTATTATAGGTTAAACATATTGTTTTGTAAATGAATTAAATATATAGGAAATGCCCTTTGAAAGTCTTGTAATACTTTTATATTCGTTTTTACTACCTTGTATACCTGTATCGGCTATGCTAAAATAGACCGTGTACTTTAGTATGTGGTCTGTTTTTATGTGACAGTGCATATATTTTAGATGATTTTACATGAATTGAGGATTCATATGAGTGAGTTGAGTGGAGAGTGGAAGGCTGTGCTTGAGCCTGAGTTTAAAAAGCCGTACTATAGAGACTTGTATAATTTTGTAAAAAAGGAGTATGCTACGCATATTATATATCCGCCTTCAGATAAGCTGTTTGAGGCTCTGCATCTTACACCTCTGTCAGAAATCAAGGTGGTTATTTTGGGACAGGACCCTTACCATAATGAAAATCAGGCACACGGGTTGTCATTTTCAGTTCCAACATCACAAAGAAAGATTCCGCCTTCACTTGTGAATATATATAAAGAACTTCATGATGATGTGGGTACATATATACCCAATAACGGAAACCTTGTAAAATGGGCAAAGCAAGGTGTTCTTATGCTGAATACGATACTTACAGTCAGAGCTCATGCCGCATTTTCACATCAGGGCAAGGGATGGGAACAGTTTACAGATGCTATAATAAAGACAATAAATGACACCGACAGGCCGATAGTCTTTATGCTGTGGGGCAGTGCCGCAACAGCAAAGAAAAAGATGCTTAATAATCCGAAGCACTTGATTTTGACTACAGTACATCCGAGTCCGCTCTCGGCGTACAGAGGATTTTTCGGATGTAAGCATTTTTCAAAGGCAAATAAATTTTTGACGGATAATAATATCTCGCCGATTGACTGGCAGATAGAGAATATATAATTATAGAAAGGGATAGTATGAATATACTGGAGATACTGAAGGTTATAATTATTGGTATTGTAGAGGGTATTACGGAGTGGCTGCCTATAAGCTCCACAGGACATATGATTTTGGTTGATGAGCTGATAAAGCTGAATGCAAGTGAAGAGTTCAAATCAATGTTTATGGTTGTTATACAGCTAGGTGCCATTTTGGCGGTGGTAGTACTGTATTTTAGAAAGTTGAATCCTTTCAGCAGGGGTAAGAGTCTAAAGATGAGGTATCTTACCATTGAACTTTGGAAGAAGATAATAGTTGCCTGTTTACCTGCCGCAATGCTCGGCGTACTGATAGACGACTGGTTGGACGCACATCTTTACAACGGATTTATAGTGGCGATGGCACTTATCGTATACGGTGTGCTGTTCATTCTTATAGAGAACTCAAATAAAAAGAGGGTGGACAGTATTACAAAGGTATATTCTATAGACTATCAGACGGCACTTTTTATCGGAGCGTTTCAGGTTCTGGCACTTATACCGGGAACTTCAAGATCCGGAGCGACTATTATAGGCGGAATGATTTTAGGTGCGTCAAGGTCTGTGGCGGCTGAGTTTTCATTCTTTTTGAGTATTCCGATAATGTTCGGTGCAAGCCTTTTAAAGCTTGTAAAGTTCGGATTCCACTACAGCATGGCTGAGACTGTCTATCTGCTTTTAGGAATGATTGTTGCATTCCTTGTATCTATTTTCTCCATAAGCTTCTTGCTCAATTGGATAAAGAAAAACGATTTCAAGTTCTTCGGATACTACAGAATAGTACTCGGACTTATAGTACTTGTGTGGTATTTTGTATCTTCTTTGATGAAATAATTAAGGGCATATATTTATATATGAAGTTTTTCAATGTAAATATATGCCTTTTTTCTTTACAATAATGTAAAAAAGCATTATCATAAAGAAATTGTATGCGATTGGATAGGAGGAGTATGCTTAGATTAGCTCGTTATTTGAAGGAATATAAATTGGAGTCCGCTCTTGCACCTTTGTTTAAGCTTTTGGAGGCGGCATTTGAGCTTTTGGTTCCGATAGTTATAGCAAGGATAATTGATGTAGGTATTGCAAATAAGGATTCAAACTACATCATAAAGATGGGTATATTGCTTGTAACCTTGGCGGTAATAGGACTCACCTCTGCGATTGTAGCGCAGTATTTCAGTGCAAAGGCTGCTACAGGTTTCGGAACTAAACTTAGAGATGATTTGTTTTCCCATATTTTAGGGTTTTCACATGCAGAGATAGATGTGCTTGGAAGAGATACATTGGTAACCAGGGTTACAAATGACAGTGATCAGGTACAAAACGGTGTGAACAGATTTTTCAGACTTGTGCTCAGATCACCTTTTATAGTGGCAGGCGCATTTATAATGTCTTTTCATATAGATCCGAAAATGTCAATGATTGCACTTACAGTAATAGTAATACTTGCAATAACAGTCGCGCTTATAATGTCAAAAAGCATCGGTCTTTACAGAAATGTGCAAAGAAAGCTTGACAGAGTACTTGGAAAAACAGGAGAGAACCTTACAGGCATCAGAGTTATACGCGCTTTTTCAAAGGAAAACAGTGAGGTGGACGAGTACGATAAGGCAACAAAGGATCTGTATAACGACCAGGTTTTGGTAGGTAATATATCGGCACTTTTAAATCCGCTTACATATGTAGTTGTAAACTTAGGTATTGTGGCAATACTTAAGGCGGGTGCGGTGCAGGTAAATATAGGAAATCTTACTACAGGTCAGGTGGTGGCATTGATCAACTATATGTCACAAATCTTGGTTGAACTTGTAAAGTTTGCAAATCTTATTATTCTTTTATCAAAAGCAAGTGCCTGTGCAAAGAGAATAAATGAGATTTTTGATATTAAGTCTTCTATAACAGGCGGAAGCGGTGAACTGGATTTGGAAGGATATAACGGAGATATAATTACATTTGAAAATGTAGGATTTGCATATCCGAAGGCCAAGGAAGAAGCACTTTCAGATATTTCACTTTCCATAAAAAAGGGTGAGACTGTAGGAATTATAGGAGGTACAGGTTCAGGTAAGAGTTCACTTATAAATCTGATACCCAGATTTTATGATATAAGCAGAGGCAGTATAAAACTTGCAGGTAAAGATATAAAAGAATACAGCCTGGACTCTATAAGAAAAAATGTGGCTTTGGTGGAACAAAAATCAAGGCTCTTTAGAGGAGATATAAGAGATAACCTGCTTTGGGGAGATGAAAATGCAAGCGATAGTGAACTTTTTGAAGCTGCCGATATCGCTCAGGCAACCGATGTTATAAATTCAAAAGAAAAAAGACTTGATTCGGAAGTTGCAATGTATGGAAACAATTTCTCAGGAGGTCAAAAGCAGAGACTTTCCATTGCAAGAAGTTTGGTAAAAAAGGCAGGTATATTGATACTTGACGACTCGTCATCGGCACTTGATTATGCTACAGACTCAAGACTTAGAAAAGCAATAAGGCAGATAAAAGATATTACTACGATTATTGTAAGTCAGAGAATAGTTTCCATAAAGAATGCTGACAGAATAGTGGTACTTGATGACGGTAAGATAGTGGGTATAGGAACTCATGACGAGCTTTTAAAGAACAGTCCGATATATAAAGAAATATATAATTCACAGGTTATGTCTTAAGGAGGATTCAAATGAAAAATAATAAAAATACATTAAAGAGAATTTTGAATCTTTTAAGCCCGTACAAGCTAAGAATGGTTGTCAGTCTTTTATTGGCGGTGGTTATTGTAATTACTACGCTTTATTTGCCGATACTTACAGGTAGAGCCGTGGATACCATAATTTCAAAGGGAAATGTGGATTTTATAAAGCTTTCAAAAATTGTGATATTGATGGTTATAATGATGGCTGTTACGGCAGCTTCACAGTGGTGTATGACCGCTATAAACAACGGTGTTGCCTATCATATGGTCAGAGATATAAGAAATCAGGCTTTTAAAAAGCTTATGAAGCTGCCTATATCATATGTTGATTCCAACAGCCATGGAGAGATTATAAATAAGATAATCAATGATGTGGATCAGTTTTCAGAAGGACTCCTTATGGGGTTTGCACAATTTTTTACCGGTGCGTTGACTATAGTGCTTACTATTATAATACTGTTCACAATAAATGTGTATGTAACTTTGGTTGTACTGCTTGTCACACCGCTCGCAGTACTTGTGGCAGGCTTTATTGCAAAGAATACTTATAAGCATTTCAAGTCACAGTCCGAAAGAAGGGCGAGGATGACGGGAATTGTGGATGAAATGATTGCAGGATTAAGTACTGTAAAGAACTTCACTATGGAGAGCAGAGTAGAAGATAATTTCAAGGAATCCGACGAAGCTCTTAGAGTGGCAAGTCAAAATGCCATTTTTATTTCCGCCATAGCTTTTCCGGCAACCAGATTTGTAAATGCGCTTGTATATGCAGGCGTGGCCATTGCAGGAGCGCTGCTTTCAATAACGGGAAAGATGAGTGTAGGACAGCTTGCTTCGGTACTCAGTTATGCTACACAGTATACAAAACCTTTTAATGAGATATCAGGTGTGGTAACGGAACTTCAAAATTCGTTTGCCTGTGCTGCAAGAGTGTTTGCGCTGATAGATGAAAAGGAGATATTGCCTGACAAGGATTCCAATAATTTCTTAAGGGATGTTGACGGCAATGTGGAAATTTCACATGTTTACTTCTCATATGACAAGTCAAAGAAGCTTATTGAGGATCTTAACTTGGATGTGAAGGCGGGACAAAGAATTGCAATAGTGGGACCTACAGGAAGCGGAAAGTCAACTATTATAAATCTTTTGATGCGCTTTTATGATGTGGACGGCGGCAGTATAAAGATAGAGGGCAAGAATATATATGATGTAACAAGGAAATCCATCAGAGAGAACTTCGGTATGGTTTTACAGGAGACATGGTTAAAGAATGCCACAATCAGAGAAAATATAGCTTTCGGAAAGCCTGATGCAAGCTTTGAAGAGGTGGAAAAGGCCGCCAAGGAAGCATATGCCGACAGTTTTATAAAGAGATTGCCTGACGGCTATGATACCGTAGTCAGCGAGGGCGGAGAGAATTTGTCGGCAGGTCAAAGACAGCTTTTATGTATTGCCAGAATAATGCTTGCAATACCTCCGATGCTGATACTTGATGAGGCCACATCAAGTATTGATACTATGACTGAAGCCAGAATAAGTAAGGCATTTGATAAGATGATGGTCGGAAGAACAAGCTTTGTAGTGGCACACAGACTTTCTACAATAAGAAATGCGGATATGATACTGGTGCTTAAGGACGGACATATAATAGAACAGGGTAACCATAAAGAACTTATGGATATGAAGGGATTCTATTATGAACTTAACAATGCGGTTTAAAGAAAGAGGAATATATGAGAAAATTGGCACTAAGCGACGATATACTGCTTAGCGTTGACAAGCCGGCCAGATATATAGGCGGCGAGTTGAATTCAAGAGATAAAAATTTGGATGATGTGGATATAAGATTTGTGATGTGCTTTCCCGATGTATATGAGATCGGAATGAGCCATATCGGAATGCAGATTATATACGATATGTTAAACAGGAGAGAAGATACATTCTGTGAGAGACTTTTTTCACCTTGGGTGGACCTTGATAAGATACTCAGAGAGAAGAATATACCGCTTTTTTCACTTGAGAGTCAGGAAAATGTAAAGGATGCAAACTTTCTGGGAATCACATTGCAGTATGAGATGTGTTATACCAATATATTGCAAGTACTTGAACTCTCACATATACCGATGTATGCGAAGAATCGAGGTGAAGAGTATCCGATAGTGATAGGCGGAGGTCCGTGTGCCTATAATCCTGAGCCTTTGGCTCCTTTCTTTGATATATTCTATATAGGAGAGGGAGAAGTGGTATATGATAAGCTGCTTGACCTTTACAAGGAATGTAAGAAAAACAAGCTGTCAAAGCATGAGTTTTTATTAAAGGCGGCACAGATTGAAGGAATGTATATCCCCGAGTTTTATGATGTAACATATAAGACTGACGGTACAATAGATAAATTTACACCGAAGTATGAGAATGTTCCAAGTGTTGTACACAGAGTCGTTGTCCAAAATATGGATACCGTTTCATATCTGTCAAAACCTGTAGTACCTTTTATCAAGGTTACGCAGGACAGAGTGGTGCTTGAGATAATGAGAGGTTGTATCAGAGGTTGCAGATTCTGTCAGGCCGGAAATGTATACAGACCTCAGAGAGAGCATTCACTTGACTACCTTATAAACTATGCAAAGACAATGCTTGATATCACGGGAGCGGAAGAAATCTCACTAAGCTCACTGAGTTCAAGTGATTACAGCAACCTCGGAAAACTTTTAGACTTTTTGCTTGAATATACCAAGGAGAGAGGTATCAATATCTCATTGCCTTCACTTAGAATAGATGCATTTTCACTTGATGTGATGAGTAAGGTACAGGATGTAAAGAAGAGTTCACTTACATTTGCACCTGAAGCGGGTACACAAAGGCTGCGAGATGTTATAAATAAGGGTATTACGGAAGAAGATATATTAAACGGGTCTATGGAAGCGTTTAAGGGAGGTTGGAATAAGGTAAAGCTTTATTTCATGCTTGGACTTCCTACAGAAACGGATGAAGATATAAAGGGAATACCTGAGCTTTGTGAGAAAATAGCAAAGAATTACTATTCAATACCGAAAGATCAAAGAATAGGCAAGGTTTCAATCACTGCAAGTTCGTCATTTTTTGTACCTAAGCCTTTTACACCTTTCCAGTGGGCAAAGATGGAGACAAGAGACGAATACCTAAGAAGAGCGCATTTGGTCAAGGATACAATGAGAGAACAGCTCAATCAAAAAAGTATGAAATATCAGTACCACGACGCGGAGGTTACATTGCTTGAGGGACTTATGGCAAGAGGTGACAGAAAGATTGCCGATGTTATAGTAAGTGCATATAAAAACGGCGCAATGTATGACTCGTGGTCGGATCAGTTCAGTATGGAATATTGGGACAAGGCGTATGAAGAAACCGGAATCGACCCTGATTTTTATACACTCAGAGAAAGAAGTATTGATGAGGTATTCCCTTGGGATTTTATAGACTCGGGAGTTACAAAGAACTTCCTTATCAGAGAGTGGAAAACGGCGCATGAGGATAAGATTTCGCCGAACTGCAGACAGCAGTGTTTGGGATGCGGTGCAAGAAAGTATAACGGAGGTGTTTGTCTTGAAAGTGCGAATTAAGTTTGAAAAGACGGATCAGATGCGTTTTATAGGACATCTTGATTTGATGAGATATTTTCAAAAGGCCATGAGAAGAGCGGATATTCCGATAAAGTACAGTGAAGGTTTTTCACCTCATCAAATAATGTCTTTCGGTGCTCCTTTAAGTATGGGAGTGTCGGGACTTGGCGAATATATGGATATTGAGTTAAAAGAAGCAAGCCATATCTCTTCAAAAGATGCGTTAGACAGATTGAATGCCGTGATGTGTACAGGTATGAAGATTAAAAAGTTCCTACAAATACCTGATGACTCAAAGCCTGCTATGGCACTTATGGACACTGCCGATTTTAAGGCGGAGTTTAAAGAGAGTGTATCACAGGATGAGATAAAGAAAGCCATAGATAAGTTACTTTCAAGAGAATCTATTTTACTTACAAAAATCTCAAAGAAGAAAAAGAAAAATGAGTACGGTAAGTTTGTAGAGGTTGAGACTACAAGCGTAACGGATATCAAGCCGTATATATATAAGCTTGAAGCTTTAGAAAACGGAGTATTCATGCATTTATCTCAGGGAAGTACCAACAATATAAAACCTGCATTCGTAATGGATTTTTTGGCGGAGGAAGGTCTTGAAGGTGCAAAAAGAAATGAATATTATCTGTACAGGCTTGATATGTACACAGATGAAGGGAAGGCCTTAGATGAGTACGGCTGTGAAATTATCTAAGCTTCTTATCACAAGATATAAGGATAAACTTTTTGCCATATCCTATGACGGCAATGTTGCCAATGAGATAGAATATATTGAAAATAATTCTTTACTTGGCAGCATACATATAGGAAGAGTAAAGAAGATATCAAAGAATATAAATGCCGCATTTGTGGAGATTGAATACAATAAAGAGCGTCAGACAGTGTATTTTGATATGCCGGATGTAAAATATATTATATTTGCCGATGAAAAAGAGCATAATGTATTACATGAGGGCGATGATATTGTAATAAAGATTTCAAAGCTTCCTATAAAGAATAAGCTTGCAGGTGCTACAGCCAATATTTCAGGTGTAAGTACAGAAGTGCTTGATAATATAAAGGCGCGAAAAAATTATATCAAATCACCGAGTATGCTTTATGCAGGGGAAAGTGACTATATTGAGATAATAAAAGACAGATTGAAATATACTACATTTGATATAGTCACCGACATTAAGGAAGTTTATGAAAAAACACTAATTTTTTTAAAAGAAAATCATAGCGAGCTTGCAGACAGAGTCAGACTTTATGAAGATTCAATGATTACAATGAATAAGCTCTACTCTATAGATACATTGTTTGAGAGCGCACTTGATAAAAGAGTCTGGTTAAAGGACGGTGGGTATCTTTTTATAGAGCCCACAGAGGCGCTGACAGTTATTGATGTAAACACCGGAAAGAATGTACAAAAAAAGGATGCGTCGGCAGTCAAGTTAAAAACAAATCTTGAAGCCATAAAAGAGAGTGCAAGGCAGATGCGTCTAAGGAATATTTCGGGTATTATAGTCATTGACCTTATAAATACCGCCGATAAGTCTGAAGTGGACCTTTTGTACCACACTATGAAAGATTATTTAAAAGAGGACAGGCTCAACACCGTTGCGATAGATATAACAAAGCTTTGTCTTTTTGAGATAACCAGAAGAAAGAGAAAGCCGAGTCTGCTTGAGGTGATGAAAGGTTGAGAAGACTGTAGTTGACGAAATATACTTTCTGTAATATTATGTAAAAGTTGACGGTTATATTGACCTAACTAAAATATATGAAAAGGCCGGGAGATTATTTTGAAAAATTTTAATAAGAAGACTCTTATAGCTGTACTTGCCGTAGTGGTGATACTTGCAATTATAGCAATAGCGGGTAAAAACAGCAGTATGAAGTCTGTTGCCAATAACTTTGACTTATCACTTGATAAAAAGAGCGATGAACCTTTAACGGATACCACTTTTGCACTTGATACATTTATTACGGTGACTATATATCATGGCGGTGATGAAAATGTACTTAAAGATTCACTTGACTTTATAAGAAAATACGAGATGGTTTTTTCAGCAACCAATCCTGATGCGGAGCTTTATAAGCTCAATCACAGGGGTAAGGGTGTGATGAGTGTTAAAGCAAGCGAGGACCTCGCCTACTTGATAGATAAGGCATTATATTACAGTAAGGTATCAAACGGGGCTTTTGATATTACTACACAGCCGCTTAAAGAACTTTGGGATTTCAATACTGACGACCCGAAGCTCCCAAGTGATGAGAGTATAAAAGAAGCTTTGCCTAAGGTGGACTATACAAGAGTAAGTGTAGAAGGAGATACCATAAATTTCACCTCGGATGATACACAGATTGACCTTGGAGCTATTGCCAAGGGATATATTGCGGACAAGACCAAGGAGTTTCTAAAGAGTAAGGGTGTGGACAGTGCCATAATAAATCTTGGCGGAAATGTACTTTGTATAGGTAAGAAACCTGACGGTCAAAATTTTACCATAGGACTTCAAAAGCCTTATGCCGACAGGAATGAGACTGTGGCGCTGCTTACAGTGGATGATGAATCTGTGGTATCTTCAGGAGTGTATGAGAGACATTTTGTGATAGACGGTAAAAACTATCACCATATCTTAAACCCGAAGACCGGATATCCTTATGACAACGGACTTGTAGAGGTAAGTATACTTACAAAGTCGTCTACAGATGCCGACGCACTTTCAACCACCTGTTTTTCGCTGGGAGTTGATGAAGGGGTAAAACTGTTAAATTCAATCCCCGATACCTACGGATACTTTATTTTGTCGGACTACAGTATAGTGTATTCTGACGGAGCAAAGGAGCAACTTGCCGAGTAGGCATTGTAAAGATATTGTAATTTGACTTTGATAAGCAAAAAGTATATATTAGTGTCAAGAAATATATTTTTTTGGAGATAAAAATGGACAGAAGAGAAGTACTTTCAAGTATACCTAAGGCAGTCAATCTTTATATGATTCATTCGGAGTTTACAAGATTGCCATATATTGAGTGTGACGATAAGACCTTTGATGATGTAGCATTCTTCTTTGATATAAAAGAAAATGCGGACAAGAAATCACAGGAGTTGCTTGAAAAAAAACAAAAGAATGTTGTGGTAGAGCTTACTCAGGAGGGAATACTGAGAGCGTTCACACATCTTGTTATAGCGGGAGTGAATGCAATCAAGTACAATTGTCAAGGTGAAGATTATATAGTCCAGCTTGATGAGATTATAAAGATTTCAGATTTCAGTGAGCTTCCACCTGAGAAAAGACCTATAGAGAACAGAACATTGCAGCTTACAATGCTTTATTTCGCTCAGGAAATCAGAGCAAATATTGACAATCCGAATACTCCGGTTATACATGATATGGAAGAGGAGATGATGGTCAATATCCTTAAGGCTAGATTTTTGGTTCCTGTAAGAGAGAGTGAGGTTGACGGAAAAACTCAGATGCAGATGCTTATGATAAAGCTCGGTGAAGACGGCGGCAGTATGATACCTGTATTTACAGACAATATAGAGTTTGACAAGATGCCGAATGACGAGACTGTCAAAAAGACTATTATTGATGCAAAGAATCTTATAAACTTCCCGCTTACACCTGAGTGTGACGGATTTCTTATCAACCCTATGGGAGTGAGCCTGCCGCTTAATGCAGGTATAGTAAATAATTTAAAGAATATGGAGATAGCACCTGCAGATAAAGAATAATTCGGTTAAGGTGTTGTTTTAAAAATTTGCCCCATACAGCGATTGATATGCTATATGGGGAATTTTTTATTTTCTGTCTTTCATCTCAACATATTCTTCATGCTCTTTAACAGCCATATATGCAGGTCTTATAATCTTGTCCGTATTTATAAGCTCTTCAATTCTGTGAGCGCTCCAACCCACTATCCTTGAGCAGGCAAATATCGGAGTATACAGTTCGGTAGGTAAGTCAAGCATACCGTAGACAAAGCCACTGTAAAAATCAATATTTGCACTGACACCCTTGTAGATATGTCTTTCGGCTCCGATAACTTCAGGAGCAAGCCTCTCAACGGCACTGTAAAGTTTGAAATCATTGTCTCTGTGCTTTGCATGGGCAAGCTGTTTTACATATTGCTTGAAAATATTTGCACGAGGATCCGAGAGTGAGTATACGGCGTGACCCATACCGTAGATAAGTCCGGATTTGTCAAAGGCCTCTTTTCTAAGCAATTTTAAAAGATATGCTTTTATTTCTTCTTCATCATTTATATCGCGGATATTCTTTTTCATATCCTTGAACATTTCCACAACCTTTATATTGGCTCCGCCGTGCTTAGGCCCCTTCAATGATCCCAGTGCGGCGGCGATAGCCGAGTAGGTGTCGGTACCTGATGAAGTTACTACATGAGTTGTGAAGGTGGAGTTGTTACCGCCGCCATGCTCCATATGTAAAACCATTGCCAGATCAAGTACTCTTGCCTCAAGATTTGTATACTTTCTGTCCTCTCTAAGCATCATAAGAATGTTTTCAGCTGTAGAAAGCTCATTTGAAGGTCGATGTATATACATACTTTTATCTCTTATATAGTGATTGTATGCATGGTAGCCGTATACACACATCATCGGAAAAGTAGCTATAAGATTGATACATTGTCTGAGAACATTTGCAAGTGAAGTATCATCAGCCTTTGTATCATAAGCATACAGTGTAAGTACCGATCTTGAGAGAGTATTCATCATATCCTTGCTTGGGGCTTTCATTATTACATCCCTTGTAAAGTTCTTCGGCAATGTCCTTTGCTCGCCAAGTAGGGTTTGGAAAGCTTTTAACTGTGCTTCATTTGGAAGACTTCCGAAAAGCATCAGGTATGCCACTTCTTCGAATCCGAATCTTTCTTCTTTAAGAAAGCCGTCTGTAATCTCATGTATATCAATACCCTGATATCTCAGCTCGCCGTCACAAGGAATTTTTTCTCCGTTTACCTTTTTGAATGAAGTAATCTCGGAAATTCTTGTAAGGCCTGCTCTTACACCTTCTCCCTGCAGATTCCTAAGTCCTCTCTGTACATCGTATTCTTTGTACAAAGCTTGGTTAATAGATAGATTTGAGAGACATTTGGCTGTCAAGTCCTCTATTTCCTTTGTTATCTTTTGATTGTATCCCATAGTTGCCTCCTTCTATATAAGTATACGATGATTTTTATTATCACCGTTTGTCTATAATTATACAACTTTTTTGCATATAATTAAATCCGAAATTATTAGGAATCATTTCTGAAATAGTAAAAAATTTAATAAAAACCGTAAAAAAAATCTATGTAAAATAATCGTAATCAATATTAAAATATGCTTACAAATTAAACGAACCGAATATAAGGGAGGAAAAACAATGAGATTGTTTAAAAAAGTATTAGCGGTATCAGTAGCATCTATGTGTGCTCTTTCATTAGCTGCATGTGGCGGAAGCAAGAGTGCCGAGACAACAGCGGCAGCAAGCAGTGAGTCAAAGGAAGAGTCTAAAGCGGGTGAGAGCGTTTCAGAGGCTGTAGCTGCTACCGGTAAGGATGCAAAGGACATCAAAGTAGGCATTTCAATTTACAAGTTTGATGACAACTTTATGACACTTTATCGTAACGAGCTGGTTAGATATCTTACAGAAGACTGCGGTATTCCGAAAGATAATATAGTAGTTCAGGACGGTAAGAACGATCAGGCTGAGCAGACAAACCAGATCAACAACTTTATCGCAACAAAGGTTGACGTTATGATTCTTAACCTTGTACAGTCATCTTCAGCTCCTACAGTTACAGATCTTGCAAAAGAAGCAGGAATTCCTGTAGTTTATATCAACCGTGAGCCGGATGAGACAGAGGAGTCAAGATGGGCTTCAGACGGTATCAAGGCTACATATGTAGGTGCTGATGCTCGTCAGTCAGGAACATTCCAGGGTGAAGAAATCGCAGAACTTGACAACAAGGGTGATATCAACGGTGACGGAACAGTTAAGTACATCATGATCCAGGGTGACCCTGAGAATATTGACGCACAGTACAGAACAGAGTATTCAGTTAAGGCACTTACAGAGAAGAGCGGATTAAAGGCTGAAGAGCTTCTTATCCAAAGAGGTGATTGGGATCAGGCTAAGGGACAGCAGATTGCACAGGACGCACTTACACAGTATGGAAAAGACATCGAAGTTATCTTCTGTAACAATGATGCAATGGCACTCGGTGCACTTCAGGCTATCAATGCGGCAGGCAGAAAAGTCGGAGAAGACATCTATATCGTAGGTGTTGATGCACTTGCAGAGGCTGTACAAAACGTATCTGAAGGCAAGATGACAGGTACAGTATTTAATGACTTTATCAGCCAGGCACAGGCGGCAGCAAAGGCGGCTATATCATTTACAAACGATGAGAAGGTTGACACAAAGATTCCTGTAGACTATGTAAAAGTTACAAAGGACAATGCGGCAGATATTTTAAAACTTGTAAAATAATGAATTAATTTATGTAAACATCTTTCGGGTGTGCAGGTGCACACCCGATTTTTGAAAGGAGCAAGGGATGTCAGAGTACAGATTGGAAATGAGAGGGGTCTCAAAAAGTTTCCCGGGTGTAAAAGCACTTGACAATATCCATCTTAATGTAAGACCGGGCAGCGTACATGCTCTTATGGGTGAAAACGGAGCAGGCAAATCCACACTTATGAAATGTCTGTTCGGAATATATACAATGGATACCGGAGAGGTCTATGTAGACGGCGAAAAAATGAATATACTAAATCCCGATGATGCACTTCATAAGGGACTTGCAATGGTTCATCAGGAGTTACAGCCTGTACCGGCAAGATCAATTGCTGAAAATATGTTTTTGGGAAGATATCCTACAATCAATTTCGGACCGCTTAAAGTAATAGACCATAAGAAGATGGAAAGTGAAGCCTCTAAATGGCTTAAAGAAGTAAAACTTAATGTAAATCCCAATGAATTACTTCAGACATTGTCTATTTCACAGATGCAGTCTGTAGAAATAGCAAAGGCTGTTTCAATGGGAGCAAAAATCATCATTTTGGATGAGCCGACATCATCACTTACAGAAAATGAGGTAAGTGGATTATTTAAGATAATAAGAGAATTAAGACAAAAGGGCGTATCTCTCATATATATTTCACATAAGATGGCGGAAATAAGAGAGATAGCAGATGATATAACTATCATGAGAGACGGTACCTATGTGGGAACATGGGAAGTAAAAAATATAAGTGACGGTGAAATCATAAAACAGATGGTAGGTAGAGAACTTTCAAATATCTATCCGCCGAAAAATGACGTAGAAAAAGGTGAAGTTATACTTAAGGTGGATAACCTTACAAGTATACATGAAAATATATTCAGGAACTGCTCATTTGAACTTAGAAGAGGTGAGATACTCGGATTCGGAGGCCTGGTAGGTGCAGGCAGAAGCGAGCTTATGGAAGCCGTATTCGGACTCAGAAGTATTAAATCCGGAAAAGTATATATGAAGGGAAAGGAGCAGACCATTGCAAGGCCGAAAGATGCTATAAAGGACGGACTTGGAATGATTACAGAGGATAGAAGAGGTACCGGAATACTCGGTTGCCTTTCAATAGCCGACAATGTAGCTATTTCCTCACTCAATAACTATCTTATAGCAGGTATTGCTTTGGATGACGGCAAGATAAAGAAGGTAGTTGATGAGAATGTAAGCAAGCTCAGTATAAAGACTCCAAGCAATAAGACTCTTATACAGTCATTATCAGGAGGTAATCAGCAAAAGGTAATTATTGCAAGATGGCTTGCGAACAATCCGGATGTGCTTATAATGGATGAGCCTACAAGAGGTATTGATGTAGGTGCAAAATATGAGATATATCAGATAATGATAAACTTGGCAAAACAGGGAAAGGGCATCATAATGATTTCTTCCGAGATGCCTGAACTTATCGGAATGTCAGATAGAATAATTGTTATGTGCAATGGCGAAATCACAGGTGAGGTTTCAGAATCTGAAGCAACACAGGAAAATATTATGTCACTTGCTACAAAGTTTTAGGAGGAGTACTGATGAATACAAAATCTTTAGATATAAAGAAATTGTTGCTTGATAACGGTATAATAATAGTTCTGCTTTTACTTGTACTTTTCACAGGTATTATGAAGGACAATTTCTTTTCGGCAAACAATTTAAGAAACGTTTTGGTAAACGTGGCACCCAGAGTTATAATCGCATTCGGTGTATCTGCCTGTCTTATAACAAAGGGTACAGACCTTTCAGCAGGTCGTCTTGTAGGACTTTCAGCATGTATCGCAGGTACTCTTTTACAGAACAAGGACTATGCAAACAAGATGTTCCCGAACCTTGGCGATATGAATATCTTTTTAGTGCTTTTAATTTCAGTTGCAATATGTGCGGTATTCGGATTTATTAACGGTGTAGTTGTAGCACATCTTAATGTTCCGGCGTTTATCGGAACTCTCGGAATGCAGCTTATAGTATACGGTGTATGTCTGGTTTATACAAAGGCCGAGCCTATCGGAGGATACAGAACGGCTTATACTACAGTTGCTACAGGTAATTTCCTTAAAATACCTTATCTTTTCATCTATGCGCTTGTTATCGGTTTTATTATGTGGTTTGTGTTTAACAAGACCAGACATGGTAAGTATATGTATGCAATCGGTGGAAACGAAGCTGCAGCGGAGGTTTCAGGCGTTAATGTTAAGAAGACAAAGATTATCATCTACACATCTGCAGCGGTACTCTATGCAGTGGCAGGCTTTTTACTTGGTGCAAAATCAGGCGGTTCATCTGTAAACATGGGTGCTTCATACGAACTTGAGGCAATCGCGGCTTGTACTATCGGCGGTGTATCCGTAAACGGAGGTATCGGTAGAATATCAGGTTGTGTAATCGGTGTTTTGGTATTCGAGCTTTTGAAATCATCAATGCAGTTCCTCGGCATCAAGCCTGACTTCCAGTTCATAGTGCAGGGTATTATCATAGTTGTGGCTATCGCACTTGATATCAGAAAATATATACAGAAGAAGTAATTGATTAAATATAAAGCTATTGACATCTCTTACATGTACGCTATAATGTACATATAAGAGGTGTTTTTATGATTAATACAAATATAACAAATTTTAGAAAAGATATTTTTGGAATGTTGGAGCAGACTGTAAAATATAATGAGCCTATAAATGTAAACACTAAGGATGGAAATGCTGTAATTATAAGTGAGGAAGACTATAACGAATTGATGGAAACATTATACTTGTCATCAATTCCCGGTATGAAAGAAAAGATTGTTGAAGGGCTGAAAACTCCCATAGAGGATTGCATACCTGAGGACCGGGTGGAGTGGTAATGTATTCTATTGTTTATACTAAAAAAGCGGTAGGCGATATTACCGATTTAAAATCTGCAAAACTTGATAATAAAGCAAAGGCATTGATAGAACTGATAAAAAATGATCCTTATAAGACTCTGCCATCGTATGAGAAGTTACAGGGAGATTTGAAAGGAGCTTATTCGCGTAGGATAAACATAAAGCATAGACTTGTCTACGAGGTATATGAGGAAGATAAAATCATTAAAATTATAAGTATGTGGAGTCATTATGATTTTTAGGTGGCTTGTTTTTAATTCGTATTTTAACTAAAATATATTTAGATTTATTAGACTTGGGATAATTATAATATTTATATATGTTCTTTATCTTGCCATGGACGAAATAAGTAAAGGACTATGGCGTATAGGAGGTTTTTATGGGACATTATGACAGTAAGATTAATGAATTGAGTAATGATATTATGTCTGCATCATGTATATTCTGTTCTAAGGCATGTTAGGGTTCTTGTAGTGGAATTTGCAAATCAGGTTGTAATAATACATGTAAGTCTTCCTGTAAAGGTTCTTGCTCTACGAGTTGTAAAAATGGTTGCAGATTCTCAGTTATGAGAAGATAGCTTTAAGCAATATGATTCTATATTGTTAGATATATAATCATATCTTATATAATATAATAAGTTTTTGCAGAAGAAGAGGAATTATGCTATACACATTAATATTAAAAAACATGAAATCAAAGTATAAAGATTATTTATTCTATTTGGTAAGTTCGGTGATAGCAGTAGCAGGATATATCATTATATCAAGTTATTTGAATGCTATGAGAGAAGTTGTAAAAATAGAAAATATTAAAATCATGAACAGTGAGATTAGCACACTCAAATGGATCTCTTATGTGTTCCTGCTTATTTCGTTATGCTTTATTATTTATACATTTTTAAACTACACAAAAAAGAAAAGCAGAGATTATGCTATTTTTATTATTTTAGGACAGAAAAAATCAAATTTATTCAAATGTATAATAATTGAACTTCTTGCCACATATATTGTATCCATGATTTTGGGGAGCATGATTGGGGCGTCTTTTTACCATGGAAGTATATACTTTTTTAGAAAAGTGTTTTTATATGAATTTCCGATGGTTATATATCCAATAAAAAGCTATATTTTCACTTATATGATATATTTTGCTTTATATTTTATATCTGCTCTTTGTATTTATATTAAGATAAGAAAAATGAAATTAAATGATTTGCTTATAGAGGAACAAAGAGCAGATACATTAGCTAAAAAAGGCTGGTATAGATTTGTATTTGGAATTATTTTGTCTATACTTTCTTTGTATGTTATTTTAATTCAAAAAGGAGAT
>NZ_CALLVU010000132.1 GCF_938015485.1 uncultured Lachnoanaerobaculum sp.
ACATGTTATATGAAAATATAAAAAATTATAAAAAAGAGGTTTAGTATTTATGAGAAATAAAAAACTTTTAAGTGTAGTTTTATCAGTGCTTATGACATTAAGCTTTTTATTTCAAGGTGGTGTTGTTGCACCTACCTATGCGGGAGAAGTTGGTAATAATATAATTACAAATGCATCTATCTCAAAAATCGACGGAAGCCCTATGACAGGGACGATAGCTGCCTGGCAGGCATTTCGTATTAATGTTGATTATAAATTACCAAATAATATAGTACATGAGGGTGATACGTCAACAATTACTTTGCCTGCAGGAATTGTGTCTGCATCGCCGAGCAATTTTCAAATTAAGGATGGTAACAACCTTGTTGCCAATGGAAAGCTTGTAGATAGTAATCCAACTAAAGTTATACTAACATATACTAAGTATGTTGAAGGCAAATCTGATTTAGAAGGCAAATTTTTCTTCAATGCGCAGATTGATAATAAAATTCACAATACAGAAAAGACCATTCCAGTTGATTTAAGTATGGGTGGGGGAACTGTTCATGCAGGAGATCTTAATTATAAGCCTAAGATAATAGAGCTATTGCATATTCTTAAAGCGGGATGGATGTGGAGCCAAGATAGTACAGTGGGCATTTACCAGATTAAGATTAATCAGAAGAACGAAGCTTTTGTAAATGCAAAAGTTGTAGATGAACTTTTAGATCCTGGAATAAGTTACATACCTGGTAAAATGACCGTTTATGAAGGTAAATGGGAATTGACATATGGTGGAACAGGACTAGAGCTGAAGGATAAAAAAGATGTAACAGAACAATATAAAAATAAAATTACATATAATGGCTCCAAATTTACAGTAGATATAGGCAATGCTCCTGCAGGTAAGGGGGTATTGTTTGAATACCGTGTTAAAATACCATATAAACCAATTGCTGGTGAAAAATTCAAAAATAAAGCAACTTTCACTAATAACGATAAAGAATACACGCATGGTGTTACTTATCAAATAATTGAGGCAGGTGGTTCCGGAGAGGGGTACACATATTCTCTTGAAATCGATAAAAAAGATCCATCAGGAAATCCGTTAAAAGGTGCAAAATTTGATATTATCCGTGTTCGCTCTGGACAAGTTGTAGGAAATGTTGAAACGGATGCAAATGGACATGCTAAGATAGAGGGCTTGCTTCATGATGATTATAAAATTCATGAAACAGAGGCACCAAAGGGATATGTTTTAGCTGAAGATGTAAATGTCGCTGCTACAGATTTTGACTCGACAACTAGAACAGTAAAGAAAACTATCATAGATAAAAAAGAAACCATATCCATCCCAGTAACAAAGAAATGGGTAGGATCGGAAGGCACATCAGCAAAAGTCCGCCTGTTTGCAGGTAGTGATGAGGTTGATTCAGCTACTTTAAATAAAGCCAATAACTGGAAGCATACGTTTGCAAATCTGGAAAAGTACAAAGACGGTAATGAGATAGTATATACGATCAAGGAAGACGCCGTTGAAAACTACAAGAGCAAAATAACAGGCGATATGTCATCCGGTTTCACAGTAACAAACACTAATATAGAGAAGACAAAGGTTAATGTTACGAAGAAGTGGGTTGGCAAAGCAAAAGACTCTGTGAAAGTGAAGCTGATAGCAGATGGCACAGAAAAGCAGGAAGCAACACTCAGTGCAGCAACAAACTGGAAGCATGAGTTTGATAACCTGCCTAAGTATGCTGAAACGGATGGACACAAGATTGTCTATACAATAAAGGAAGTGTCAATTGACGGGTACAAGTCTGTAATAAGTGGAAGTGCCGAGGACGGATATACTATTACCAATACCATCACTGGCAAGGTAACCATCCCAGTAACAAAGAGATGGGTAGGCCCGGAAGGAACATCGGCAAAAGTCCGCCTGTTTGCAGGTAGTGATGAGGTTGATTCAGCTACTTT
>NZ_CALLVU010000133.1 GCF_938015485.1 uncultured Lachnoanaerobaculum sp.
GCCAATACAATTTTAAAAATCTTACAGCCGAGGCGATAGTGGCTCAAGTGTGTGCAGATATACAGGTGCCGATAAGGCACTTACATCCCACGGGCGTCAATATCTCAAGCATGATATGTGACAGAGTGAGAATATATGATATCGTGATGGCTGCATATACAAGAGCGCATCGCATCACGGGTGATAAGTACTTTGCGATGATATATAAAAGGGGCTTAGGAGTATATAAAACGGAGTGGGCTGTAAAAGGCTTTACGCTTTCTGAAAATTCAAATATTTTTGCGAGCAGTATATCGGAGAGCATGGATGAAATTAAGAATAAAATTCTTATATTTGATGACAAGGGCAAGCAAATCGGAGAAGTAAAAGATGATGAAAGCTTGAAAAAATTCGGAGTCTTTCAAGAGATATACTCAAAAGAGGATGGCGTGGATCCGACAACGGGTGCGAACAATCTTTTGAAGATAACGCCTTCTCAGTCAATAAAAATATCGGCAATAGGCGATATAAATTGCTTGTCTTGCTACTTTGTGGAGGTCAAAGATACGGCAACGGGCTTATCGGGTAAATACTGGATATCTTCAGATACTCACACATTTGAAAACGGCACACATAAAATGGAGCTTGAACTTAGATTTGACAGCTTGATGGATACCAAGAGCGCGAAGGATGAAGCCGAAGAGAAGAGAAAAGAAGAACTCAAGAAAGAAAAGAGAGAAGAAAAGAAGCAAGAGAAGAAGGCCTTGAAGGCTCAGACCAAGAGCGGTACACAGCAAAAAGAAAAGAAAACTACAAAAGAAAAGAGCAAAAAGAAGGGCAAGGGCATGAAGAGAGGCGAAAAGAAGAGGCAAGAAAAGATTGCAGCTATAAGAAAAGCTGTAGCAGAGTCAAGAGCAAGAAACGGAGGTGGGTGATGAGTTGGACTGATGCTTTTTTAGAAAGAGATGAAGGAGACCCTTCGGCAGGCATACAACTTGCAGAGATGATAAGCGAAAACTCTTGTAAAATCGGCGACCTTGTACTTACATCTGAAGACCTTCTTTTTGATGAGTCCTTAACTGTAAAGCTTGCAAGCACTATAGCAGGTGGGTGTCCTGAGGGTGGTGATTTGATAGATAAAAGTACATACATAAGTCCGCTTAAGTCAGGCGATAAAGTTGCGGTGATAAAGGTGAAGGGAAGTGACCCGACAGACTACACATCAAGCCTTTATCTCGTACTTGGAAAAATGGTGAAACTATGAGTATTTTACCTTCTTTTTTAGAAGAGCTTAGCAATATAGATATAGCGGAAAGCGAAGAAACTAAGATTATAGAAGTACCGCGTGAGTATGGTATTGACTTCACAACAGGACAGCTTACGGGCAAGATAGTGGAAGGCCTTGAAGCTACAAAAGTGTGGGTATGGCTTTGTATGCACACTGAGAGATTTAGGCACGCTATATACTCTGCGGATTATGGCACATCCTTGGAGCAGTATTTCGGGCATGTTCTTAGTGATGAGTATATAAATACCGATTGTGAAAGTGAAATAACAGACGCGCTTCTTATGAACGATTATATCGAAAGCATAGAAGACTTTGAAGTTGTCAGAAATTCCGACAGTTTGGATATAAAATTCAGAGTAGTGACAAAATTTGGAAGTTTGGAGGTGGATGAGAGTGTACGAAGATAAGACTTATAAAAGTATCTTAGCAGATACTAAAGATGATATAGGCGATGAAGTCATAAAGGTAGAAGGCAGCCTTGTACACAATGCCTTATCCGCCCTGGCTTATGAGATTGAAAAGTTGTATATACAGCTTGACTATATCATAGAGCAAAGTCATGCCGGTACAGCAGATATTGAGCATCTTGAGATGATAGCACTTGACAGAGGCATAGTCAGAAAAGAGGCCACTAATGCTTATGTAAAAGCTGAATTCAATGTTGCTGTGCCAATTGGCAGCAGATACAGCCTTAAGGGATACAACTACAGGGCAGTAGAAGTTATAAATGATACTTTGCATCAATATAAGATGATTGTGGAAGAGACGGGAGCAGGTCCGAACGACTTACGAGGTGACCTTATTCCGATTGACTTTACAGAAGGTTTAGAGAGTGCAAAGGTGACGGAGTTGCTTGTCGCAGGCGATGATGACGAAAGCAAAGAGTCTTTATATAAAAGATACATTGAGAGTTTCACATCTCAAAGTTTTGCAGGCAATATCGCAGCGTATAAAGAGAAGTTTGCAAGCATTCAAGGCATAGGCGGTTCAAAGATATATCCGACTTGGAATGGAGCAGGCACGGTAAAAGCTGTACTGATATCTTCAGATTATACTGCAGTTAGTGACTATCTTATCAATCAAATAAGGGCAGAAGCAGTACCCGCAAAGGGCAGCGGATACGGATGGACGCCGATTGGCCATAACCTTACTATTGAATCAGTAAAAGAAGTGGTCATAAGCGTAAGCACTCAAATCACATACGCAGCAGGATACTCAAGCAGTAATTTGTCTGAGAAGATAAAAGAAAAAATAAAAGAGTATCTGAAAGGCATCGCGGAAGCTTGGAAGGAAGGCGACGAGCATACCGAAGCAATCGTATATATATCAAGACTTGAATCTGCCATATTGGATGTGCAAGGCGTGCTTGATGTAAATAATACTTCTTTGAATAAGAACGGTAGTAACTTGACTTTGCAAAGTGACGAGATTCCAAAGCTTGGAGAGGTGGCATTGACATGATAGAGGTTGATACACTTCAATATCTACCGCTTCACATAGCGCAGATAGAGGAATTTAAAAAGATTGCAAAGACTTATGACAAGTATTTAAGACTTGCATGGGCATCTTTGCAAAGAGAAGAACTTAACAGAACTTTGGCCACGATGAACGAATCGGAGTGCACGCAATGGGAAGAGCTGCTGCATATAGTAGTGAATCCGGCTGACAGCTTAGAGGATAGAGTCAACCGCATAAGGGGTTATCATGTATCCGATTTACCGTACACAATCAATAAGCTTGATGAAGTATTAAGGGTTGTATGTGGGGTTGATAACTATAAATTAAAAGTGGATAACTCAAAATACTTGATTGATTGCGGTGTAAAACTTGTATCAATGCCCATGATTGATGTAGTAGCTGACCTGATAAGAAAGAGAGCGCCTGCGAACATAATTGTGAATGTGTATGCGCTGTTCAATCGTTGGGAGCGCTTCAAACAATTAAAGTGGTCAGAGATTACTACAGACACATGGAAGAAGATACATGACGATAAAAAATGGCAGGAGGGGTAAAAAATGCAAAAAACAAGATTTTATCAGTTAAATAAGCCTCAGTTATCTGATTTCGCAAACATAGAAGAGGCGATAAATCCGTCTATGGATATAATCGACTCAAAGCTGAAAGAATTATCAGATAGCAAGATAAGCAGCACAGACGGCGCAATAGCGGATGTGAACTTGCCTGCTGCGTGGGCGGAGAGTGTAACTATATCGGATCTGAATCAGATTGAAACAAAAAGAAGCATAAAAGGAATTTTAAGCGCACTGATTGCAGGGCTTAAATTTGTACATACTTTTTTTAAGCAGACAAGGACCATAAAAGTGAGCGCTGCAGGTTTTTCAAATACAGCGCCTTACACTTTGCGTGTGGCCGTGTCAGGTATGAAGGCGACAGATACACCTGTTATAAGCCACTTCTTACCTTCAAATATCACGGATGTGGGTGTTATAAAAGCATCGTGGAAGACTTACAGCTGTATAGATAAGATTGAGACGGATGATGGCGGTATACTTATAAAATGCTTTAGAAAAAAGCCACAGCAAGATATTTGGCTGATGGCGAAAGGAGGCTGATATGGCTGATGCAATTTTGATGGCAGGAGGCACAGGCGGAGTTACATCTGATGATGTTACAGCCGGCAAAGCTCAAGTGCTGAAAGGATATAAGACGGTCACTACTGATAGCTATGATGAAATAGTAGAAGGTACTATAAAATCAATTAACACAGCTGACGATAACTACAACATCAACAAATCTAACGCATTCGGGCTTGATGGATTCGGAAGGATGTGGATAGATATGCCACATGGAAATGGATATTATTATCGATATGATAATAAGCCTCACACATGTATAGACTCTGTAAAACTTGGAGATGCTACAGCAGATAAGGTAGTAGCGGGTAGCACTTTTACCAGCAAGAATGGTGTGAATGTGCAAGGACAGATTGCAGACAGAGGATACGGGGGAGCTGTAAGCTACTTGCAGGGCAGAGAGGATTGGGCAAATCGAATCTGGGTGCTTTTCAAGAATGGGTGGTATCACCGCGATCCATATGATGATGGCCATGGCAATATACATGAAGCGTTTGTGTATGTTACATATGAGCAAATTAAGAATTTATTTGGAATTGATGCATCTAAGATGCTACAAGGATATAGCGTGGCAGGTGTACAAGGCACCGTACCTCGTTGGGTTTGTAACTCAGGAGATGTTTTAACTGCATATAACGATGCAGGTTTTGCATGGGATGATGCCTATGCCGGACGAGGCAGGGGAATAGTTGTTGGCATAAAAAATGGTTCTTGCATTCAGAATGCTAACTGGGTGTTTTTGCCTAGTCCGAATTTATATCCGCAGAATGTCATTAAAGGCATAAATATAAATGGAGTAACAGGTGCAAGAGATTTTGTTGATAAAGTCGACAACCATATGGTTGCGACTAATGTGGAAATAAGTATGATGAACCGGAATCAATCAATAGCACTTGGAAATGCTTATGCAAATGCAGAAACAGTGTTTTTTGGGGTAGAAACAATCAGAGAAGACGTATGGGACGGATTTGTAAGAAGGGATAAGGGGAATGGTTGTTATCTAATTGGAAGAATACCGGTTAGTAAGAGTGACAGTAACTTTTTCGGTACTTTTATTAGAAACACCCCTGTACAAATCGAGATAGCAAGAGATAATGCCGGAAATATAAGCTTAATCCATCACGGACCTAATCAAGCCCTTGGCGCGGTAAGACTTAATATTTATATTTATGCACATAGTTCAATATCATTTAGATTTTAAGAAAGAGAGGTAAAATATGAGGTATACAGTTTTTTACAAACCAGATGGTACTGTAATATCAATAGCCGCGGAGCAGTTTGACATCAAAAACATAAAGATTGATACGTTTGAGATACCAGACAATCATATCATAGACAGTATAGACGTAAGTAAGAAAGAGCATGCGGCCGTGTCGCACGCAACCCCGATGGGCGACTTTGCGAAGCTTAGAGAAGAGATTGAAGCGACAAACAGACACCTTGATGAACTCAACCATAAAAGGTCAGAGGAAACGGCAGAAATGAGGGCGGCTATACTTGCAAGTGCAACGATGATAGCGGCTATTGCACCACCAAACGGAATTAACGAAGAAGAAAATTAAGGATGTGTATGCATTCTTTTTTTATTTTTGAAAGGAGTAAAAGAAATGAAGCCAATTTATGACATATTTGCAACTTCAATTATTAAGGGAGAGACAAGATACAAAGATGTACTTATCTTTTTCAAAAAAGGTGTTAAAAAGTCACTTATAGAAAAAGGGCATCCGGAGCTTGCGGACGACAATGCGCCGCTTGCGACTCCGTCAAATGCCAATGATGTAGCTAAGTAAAAAAAGAGGGGGATTTGCTTTGAATTTACTTAAAGATTGGTTTTTAGCCCTTCAGGTGAAGGACATTATATCGCTTGTGGCGTGGATAATCGGGGGGCTGAGTATCCTTATAGAATTTAACAAGAAAATCCCCCTGCATCCGCTTAGTCGTGCGGTGAAGTGGATGGGTAGTATTTTAAATCGTGAGACTTATGAAAAGCTTGACGAGATAGCTTTGAAAAGCTCACAAACGAAGGAAGAAGTAAAAGAAATAAATGAGAGACTTACGCGCTTTGAAGAAGAGACAAATGACAAGCGCGCAGTCGATATGAGAAATCAGATTATTGACTTTTCTGAAAATTTGAGACTTGGACATATCTTTTCGATAAAACAATTTGAGACAATTATGTGTACTATAAGTCGATATTATGACCACTGTGAGAAGCACGGTATAAAAAATCACTATATTGACGAAGAGACGGCATATGTAAGGAAAAAATTCAGAGAAGCGAAAGAAAGGAAGTAATAAGATGAAGTTTAGCAAGAATACTTATGATTTTTTGAAGTGGGTAGCGCAGTTTTTACTGCCTGCAGCAGGTACGCTTTACTTTGCACTTGCAAGCATTTGGAACCTGCCACACGGTGAGCAGGTAGTGGGCACAATTACTGCAGTAGATACCTTTTTGGGCGTGCTACTTGGTATCAGTTCAAATACATACTATAAGGAACTAAAAAGTTTATAATTGAAGTTTGAGGGCTGCAAGGCCCTCTTTTTAATTTGGAAAGGAAATTCAAAAAGCAATGCCGAAAAGCAAGACATACGAAGAATTTGTAGAAAAATTTAAACCTAAAAAGACGACAGATGACTGCTACACTCCGCCTGTAATATATGAGGCGGTAAAAGATTGGGCAGTAAAGGAATACGGCCTTGAGGGCAAAGAGATAGTAAGACCATTTTATTCTGGCGGTGACTATGAAAGCTATGACTATCCTGCAGATTGTGTCGTGATAGATAATCCGCCGTTTTCTATACTTTCAAAAATTTGCAAGTGGTACATAGAAAAAAATATAAAGTTCTTTTTATTTGCTCCAAGACTAACCCTATTTTCAAATACTTTAGATGTGACATATATAATCGATGGGGCACCGTCAATCGTATATGAAAATGGAGCAAAGGTTAGCACTTCCTTTATAACAAATTTGGACACTTGTAGGATAAGAAGTGCAAGTGGTTTGAGGCAAGCAATAACTAAAGCGCAGGGAGAATCCAAGCCGAAAGGACTGCCGTCTTATGTGTATCCGGACAATGTAATTACATCAAGCAGCTTAGAAGCACTTGCAAAGCATGATATTGAGTTTAGATTTGAGAAAGATGAAGTACATTTTACGAGAAGTTTAGACATGCAAAAATCTTTTAAAAAGGCAATATTTGGAGCAGGCTTTCTAATATCAGATAAAAGGGCCAAAGAATTAAGAGATGCAAAACAGACGGAAACAAAGAAAATATTCGGAAATACAGAGGCAAAAATTTACTGGGAGCTTAGAGAAAGAGAAAAAGAAATCATAAAAAATCTTGGATAGAAAGGAGTAAAAATATGATTAAAATTGGACAGGCAAGTAGAGACGAAAGAGGCAGATACAGCGGAGGACTTGCAGGAGATCAGGACGGCAAAGAAGTTGCGATTAGGGAGTGGTACAACAGACCCTGGAATAAAGTTTTAAGGTGTAAAGATTCCAGCAAAGCAGAAAAGATAGCTACAGCTATGGAAAAGGCCTGCGGGAATGACAATATCGGGTACGACCAAAATCAAAGAACGACCTTATACAGCCTTGCAAAGGCCAACGGCTGGCGAATAGAGGACGTGAAAACACCGTGCGAAACAGATTGTTCTGCACTTGTAGCTGTATGTGTTAATGCAGTGGGAATAAAAGTATCGGGCGATATCTACACAGGTAATGAGGCAGCGGCATTGCTTAGGACAGGTGAATTTGAACTGCTATCATCTCCTAAGTACTTACTATCGGATGAGTACTTAAAGCGCGGAGATATACTTTTATATGAATTCCACCACACAGCTATAGCACTACAGGACGGCAGAAAAGCGGAGAAGAACAAACCCGTGCAGGTAGAGTATCCGCTTGGGTGGAATGTATCTAGCGACGGCCAGTGGTGGTACGCCGACACGCCACACAGTCGCATAGTAGGCCGATGGGCTTACATAGACGGAAGGTGGTATGTATTCGACCAGAAAGGCTGTATGATAAAAGGTTGGTTTAAGCAGGGCGAAGACTGGTACTATATGAACCCTGCCGACGGAGCTATGATATCAAATCAGTGGGTGGATGTTGATGGCAAGTCTTACTATCTTACTCAGTCAGGTATTATGGCCAGAAATGGCTATATAGAGGATGCAGGCGAAAAGCTGTATTTCTTTGTAGATGAAAATGGCGTATATAAGAAAGAACTTGACACAGATGCCCCGGATTTAAGTAAATATGAAGTTATAGAGTAAAAGAAGAGGCAAGAGGCTTAATCCCCTTGCCTTATTTTTATTTGTTCAAAAGATATAAATAAAACAACTTCTACTATTGCATTTTTTATAAATTTGCTAACTTTATTTGTGGCACTCAGTGAAT
The DNA here is from genome assembly GCF_938015485.1 of uncultured Lachnoanaerobaculum sp. GTDB lineage: Bacteria > Bacillota > Clostridia > Lachnospirales > Lachnospiraceae > Lachnoanaerobaculum. The sequence continues at coordinate 8,268 of NZ_CALLVU010000133.1, forward strand.
TTTTTACTAGCAATACTCTTAAGCTTAAATATAGTGGTTTTTATTTTATCTGTGCGAGTGCTATTTTTGCATTACTAAATTTATATATTTTTTATAATAGATTTTTAAACAATAATTTTAAATTTACGTTTTACTCGCTATATCTTATTATCTTTTTTATTTTAATGCTTGGGAGTTTTTATCTAAAAGGTAATAACAAATATTTAAATATACTATTTTTTAATGCACTGCCAAAATATGTACCAATTATTTCAATATGCATGTTTTTAATGAAGGATAATTCAGAACCAGTATTTGATTTGTTATTTTTATTTCTTATAGTA
>NZ_CALLVU010000134.1 GCF_938015485.1 uncultured Lachnoanaerobaculum sp.
GAAATTCAGATTAACAAGAGCGGAAAGTGCATTTTCCATAGATTAACTTAGATATCAAACCAAAAGCCACGAAAAAGATTTGATATTTTTATTATACTATTTATACTATTTTTAACAATAGTATATGTTAATACTTAAGATTTTAAAATAACTTTCATCGTATTATACAAATATTAAGGCTATATTATATGATAAAGGCCGTCTTAGTTGTAGAATATGCATTAAAATATATTACTTTTTCTTTAATATTAACTTAAGTGCATTGGGATAATCAAAAAGCGTAGCCGAAGCTACGCTTGAGATTATTCCTCTCTCCTCCTGTAGAATCTGCCGAGAAGCTGCTGAGTCTTTATAAGATTTATAAAGGCGGACTTATCTATCTCTTTGATTGCTTTTACCACCTTGTTTGCTTCGGCACTTGATACTATTGAGTATACCAAAGTTCTGTCTGTATGATTATAATACCCCTGTGCCTTCCAGGTAGTCGCGCCATGGTGACTTATATCCGAAATCAAATCACATATCTCGTCAGGATGATCTGTAACAATGAATAGAGTAATCTGCTGATATTTTCTATACAAAGTATGTATAACCATTGTGGTAACATACTGGAAAATAATAGAGTACAGCGCTCTGTCCCAGCCGAACAAAAGTCCGGCAATAACAAGAACCACCGCATTTGCGCCCAAAATAATATTAAAGGCGTCAAAACCCTTTCTCTCAGACAGGAATATAGATATAAAGTCGGTTCCTCCGGTAGTTGCATTCATCAACAGACAAATACTGATAACCAGACCGTTTATCATTCCTCCGAAAATAGTTATAAGCAAAATATCCTGAGTTATCACATATCCCGGAATAATATCAACAATAAAACCGTTCAGCAATATGACCCAACATGAATACAGTGTAAACTTCTTTCCGATATACCTGAATCCGATATACACAGGTATTGCATTAAGTAAAATATTTACAACCGTATACGGCAGTTTTACATGAAAAAACATATCTGCCGACCTGGTTATAAGCAAAGTAATACCTGTCGCACCTCCCGGAAACAGATCTCCGGTCCTTACAAAAGTCTTTATGTTGACTGCCATCAATACAGCCGCAAATGTAATAACAATAAATCTCTTTAAATCTTCTTTTAAATCAAATTTCATAACTATCTCACAAATTATTTTACTATATGGCAAGCCACGTATCTGCCGTTCACTTCTCTTAAATCAGGTTCCTTTGTTCTGCAAATTTCACTGCAATAAGGGCATCTGGTATGAAATCTGCATCCGGTAGGCACATCTATCGGACTTGGTATATCTCCCTTTAATATTTCCTTTTGTTTGCCTGCATTTTCAATACTTGGAATTGCATCAAGCAAAAGCCTTGTATAAGGGTGAAGCGGCTTTTCAAAAATATCATCTGTATTACCGATTTCACAAACCTTACCGAGAAACATCACACAAACTCTGTCCGCAATGAAATTGACAACAGACAGATCATGAGAAATAAACAGATATGAAGCTCTTTTTTTCTCCTGAATATCCTTAAGCAGATTTAAAACCTGTGACTGTATGGACACATCAAGTGCAGATACAGGCTCATCACATACAATAAGCTTAGGATTTAGTGCTAGTGCTCTGGCTATCCCTATTCTTTGCCTCTGTCCTCCTGAGAACTGGTGAGGATACCTGTTGTAATACTCTTTTCTGATTCCCACATCTTCCATCAGCTCAAGCACCTTTTCTTTTACCTGTGCCTTACTAAGCCCCTTTTCATGTGTAATAACAGGTTCTGCAATAATCTCACCTACAGTCATTCTCGGATTAAGTGAGGCATAAGGATCCTGAAATATAATTTGGAGATTTTTCTTTATCTCATTCAGTTCATTGCCGCTTTTATTGTAAATATTTCCACCCAGAAAAATACTCTCACCTTTATCAGGTGATATAAGACCTATTGCACATTTACCCAGTGTGGATTTACCGCATCCGCTTTCTCCCACAAGTGCCAAAGTCTCATTCTCATATATATCAAGACTTATATCACTTACTGCATGAACTTTTTTATTCTTTTTTGATGTAGGAAATTCCTTAACTATATTTTTTAATCTTAATACAACTTCTTTCATCTTCAATCCTTTTATGTAAGAAACATGAAACCATATGGCTGTCCGTAATATAATCATCCTTTGGCCTGTCGCTGCAACAAATATTTTGGGCAAAATCACATCTGTCTGCAAATCTGCAACCCTTAGGTAAATTTAAGATATTCGGGACATTACCCTTTATAGTATAAAGTCTTTTCTGCCTTTTGCCGATAGTAGGTATTGACCTTAAAAGTCCGCTTGTATAAGGATGTGCAGTTTCATTAAAAAGAGTCTTTGTAGGTGCAAACTCCACCACTCTTCCTGCATACATTACATAAACATAGTCACATATTTCAGCAACGACACCCATGTTGTGTGTAATCATCATTATAGAAGTACCGCTCTCCTCACAAAGTCTTTTCATAAGCCTCAGAATCTGAGCCTCTATAGTAACATCAAGCGCTGTAGTCGGCTCATCGGCAATCAAAAGCTTAGGTTTACAAATCATTGCCATACCGATCATCACTCTCTGCCTAAGACCGCCTGAAAGCTCATGCGGATATGAATTAAATCTTTTTTCGGCTTCAGGTATTCCGACTTCATTAAATATTTCTATTACTCTTTGCTTTGCCTCCGTCTTAGATATATGTTCATGCAAAATAATAGCTTCCATGACCTGTTTGCCGACCTTTACAACAGGATTTAGTGAGGTCATAGGCTCCTGAAATATCATGGATATATCCTTGCCTCTGATATTTGCATAATCTCTTATCCCCATCTTTGTAAGCTCATTGCCGCAAAAGTCAATACTTCCGCCAACTATCCTACCCGGGCTTTTTATAAGTCCCATAATACTCATAGCTGTCATAGACTTTCCGCATCCGCTCTCTCCGACTATTCCAACTATCTTTCCCTTAGGTATATCTATATTTATGCCGTCAAGAGCATAGGCATCTCTTCCCTTGACTTGAAATGCCACCTTCAAATCTCTTATAGTCAAAATATTGTCCATATCATTGCTCCTTAAGGTACGGGTCCAAAATATCTCTCAGACCGTCACCCAAAAAATTGAATGCCAACACAACTATCATTATCGCTATGGCAGGTGATAGTACAAGTACAGGCTGTGTAAACAGGTATTTCTTTGCACTGACAACCATAAGTCCCCAGCTTGCTGTAGGAGGCTGTGCACCTACACCCAGGAAACTGAGTGAACTCTCTGAAAGTATCGCAGACGGTATGCTTAATGTAAATAATACCACCAAAGTAGGTATACAGTTCGGTAATATATGTCTGAAAATAATCGTAGCATTACCGACCCCCATACTTTTAGCGGCTTCTACATACTCTTTTTTTGACAGTGAAAGTGTCTCCGAGCGTACAACTCTGGATGTGGATGCCCAGTTGACTAATGACAATGCTATAAATATGTTTATCAATCCTCCGCCCATTGTATACATTACAACCATAGCAAGAAGTAGTGAAGGAAATGCAAGCATTATATCTGCAAGTCTCATTATTGCAAAATCTATTTTACCTCCGAAATACCCTGCAATAAGTCCAAGTATTGTACCTATAATCATTGAAATAAATGTAGGTATCAGTCCTATTGTCAATGATATCCTTGCTCCGAATATTACTCTGGTAAGTGTGTCTCTTCCAAGTTCATCCGTACCCAGCGGATGTGCAAATGAAGGTGCTAAAAGTCTGTCCTTTAAGCTCTGTGTATAAGGATTATACCTGCATACCACATTTGCAAAAATTGCACATAGTATAATAAGCATAATTACAATCAAAGAAAAAAATGCAAGCTTATTATGTTTTATTATATTTTTACATTTTTCAAATAAGCTGTCTTCCGTTTCAATTTCAGAACCGAAATTTTGCCCTGTATGTTTAGTATCTTTATTCATTGATTTCTTATATTTCCTTTCTAATTCTCGGATCAAGAATAGAATACAATGAATCTGCTATCAAATTTCCGAATATTACCAATATAGTGGTAAAAATAACCGTTCCCTGTAAAAGCGGCATATCTCTGGTCTCTATTGCATTGACAGCAAGTCTGCCTATACCCGGTATTCCGAATATATTTTCTGTAATAACCGCACCTGAAAGCATTGACGATATCTGGAGTGCCATCATTGTAACTACAGGAAGCATCGCATTCTTTAGAGCATGTGACTTCATTACGGCAAACTCCAAAAGTCCCTTTGCTCTGGCAGTTCTTATATAGTCTTCCTGCATTACTTCCAAAATATTTGACCTTGTCATTCTTGCAATACTTCCTGCCGAGTTCCATCCTAGTACTATTGACGGCAATACCATAGATGCCGCAGTTTCATATCCTGATACAGGGAAAATCTTTAACTTATACGCAAAAAGATACTGCAAAACCAGTGCAATCATAAATACAGGCATGGATACGCCAAGCAATGCTCCGCCCATAAATAATCTGTCTAAAATATTGTTTTTATTTACCGCTGCAAATATACCCGCTGCAATACCGACTATCCACGAAACAACCGCCGCACATACGGCAAGTCTCACAGTATTTGGAAATGCATCCAAAATAATACCTGTAACATTTCTGTTCATTCGATAGCTTGTACCGAAGTCACCTCTGATTGCATGTGAAATATATGTAAAAAACTGTATATACAGAGGTTTATCAAGCCCCATCTCCTTACTTATTTTATCAATTACCGTCTGATTGACATGCTCACCGAGCATTGTGGTTACAGGATCTCCCGGTACTACTCTAAGCATTATAAATATAATCAAAACCACACCTATTAAAACCGGTATGGATATCAAAATTCTTTTTAAAATATTTTTAACCAAGTCTGCCTCCCAAAAATACTCCAAAAAAAGAAATGGAGCGGTTCACGCTCCATTATAGCAATTATCTTTTTTAAGTTCCATATCTATTTTTTTGAAAATCCTACAAATCTCATATCGGATATTCCGGCCCAGTTCGGCTTGAATCCTTCGATATTCTTACTTACACCGTAATAATGCTCCTTTGAAAACATAGGAAGCCATGCAAAGTCCTCTGTTACAATCTTCTTTTCAAGTTCATCGTACTCAGCCATTCTCTCATCTGCATTTACAATAGTCCTTGCAACGCTTACTCTGTCCATCACAGCCTTGTCAGGATAATTAAGTGATCTCTGCTTTGTATTTTTCTCATTTCCGAAGAATGTATAAATAAAGTTGTCAGGATCATTGTAATCAGCAGTCCATGTTGACATAAATGAGCCGAGTGTACCGTCTTTTCTTGTGGCTAGCCATGTTGACTCATCATAATTCTTTATGGTTGCATTGATACCCACTTCATTAAGCTGTGATGCTATTACCTCAAGCACTGTCTTTGTAGTATCCGACGATGAAGAATCTACCGAAATCTCCATATCAAATCCGTTAGGATAGCCTGCCTCTGCAAGCAATGCCTTAGCACCGTCAGGATCATACTTAATCTCAGGAAGTGAACTGTCATAGCCTATAAGACCTCTTGGGAATATACCGTTTTCAATTGTTGCTACACCGTTCATAAGTGAATCAATGATTTCCTGACGGTTGATTGCCTTACATACAGCTTCCCTCACTTTTACATTGTTTAGAGGTTCTATATTCTCATTAAATGTAAAATATGTCACGCCGACTCTCGGTGTGTGATGAAGCACATCAGGCATCTCTTTTTTGTATGTGTCGATATAGTCAATCATAAAATCAAAGTCAAGTATATCAAGCTCACCGTTCTTAAACATCATATTTCTTGTTTCGGAATCAGGTATTACTCTTATAAGTACTCCCGGAAGCGATACATCACCACCCCAGTAAGCATCATTCTTTGTAAGTACTATAGAGTCGTTTACAGTCCACTCCGCCATCTTAAATGCGCCTGTTCCGACTGTAACTGAAGGGTCGATACCGAACTTGTCTCCTGCAGCCTCTGTGGTATCCTTATCAAGCATACATACAGGTGACGCTGAAAGGCAAGCCAAGAAACCTGCATAAGGCTCTGAAAGTGTTATCTCCACTGTGTAGTCGTCTATAGCCTTTACTCCGCTAAGCTCCTTACTGCTTCCGTCCATGACTTTATCCGCTCCCTCTATCTGGCTTACAAAGTCACCGTTTACAGCACCTGTTACTCCAAGCATTCTCGTAAGTGAATATACAACATCATCAGACTTGAAGTCCGCACCGTTTGAGAACTTCACTCCCTCTTGCAAATGTAATGTATATACCTTTCCGTCCTCAGATATATCCCAACTCTTTGCAAGTGAAGGTACCAATTCACTTGAACCGTCATCCTTGACCTCAACCTCAATCAACCTGTCAAAGATATTAAGGGGTACCATATAGTCCTTAGATGTCTTATCCGGGTCTGCAGTCTGAATATCCGCATTGATAGAAGTTACCAAAAATCCTGTAGTATCAATGCCGGTCTTTGCCTTACTGTCCGTTTTGGCAGTCTTATCATCCGCCTTATCCGTGCTTTTTGATCCACATGCACTAAGAGAGAGTGCCAAAAGTACACCCAACAATACAAATTTTTTTTTCATATTCTTCTCCCATTTCTTATTACTATTGTAATTATAATACTTTTTTTAGGGCTTGCCAAATATTTTTTATAATACTTCATTAAAAAAAGTCAGGCTGTAATCACCTGACTTTTAAAATTATTTAATCAATCTTACCGCCTTTACAGGAGTACGATGATTCAAACTTCCTACTCTGATTCCAAGCTGCTTATTTGCGGCATGCACAATCTGTCCGTCACCGATATATATCGCAACATGGTTTATCTCTCCGCCTGAAGAATAGAATACCAAATCTCCCGGCTTTATCTGTGATACAGGTATCTCAGTACCGTTGTTTGCCTGATCCTTTGAGACTCTTGAAGTACTTATTCCGAACTTCTCATATACTCTCATTACAAATCCCGAACAATCGGCACCTTTTGTAAGAGATGTTCCTCCGTATACATACGGATTACCGACAAACTGCTTAGCATAAGCTACTACCGCATCTCTTGATATTTTTTCCTTAGCTGCCCTTGTAGCCTCGGTCTCAGCCTTTGTAGTTTCTTTTTTCTTGCTGACACCCGGTCCGCCATTTTCACCTGTAACAACTGTGGTCTCTTTTTGAGGCTTAGCCTTCTGTGTTTCCTTCGGCTTTTCAGTACTTCCTCCCGGTCCGTAAGGAGCTGTAGTCTCAGCAGGTTTTGTAGTTTCTACAGGTTTTGTAGCCTCTGTAGTCGCCTCGGTCTGTTTCGGAGCCTGTGTAGTAGACTCAGTCTGCTTTGGAGCCTGTGTAGTAGACTCAGTCTGCTTTGTAGTATCTTCAACAGCGCTTATAGTTTCAGCCTGTGTTGTTGCTGTCGGAGTCTCTTTTACTGTCTCTACAGCCTTGCTTGTCTCCTGCTCTACACTTGCTTTAGTTGTTTCCTTTGCGGTCTCACTTGACTCAGGACCGTTTACTGTTTCTATATTAACCTTGGAAGATGATGAAGAGATTTCTTCTGACTTACTTGGCTCTTTTACAGTCTCTGCTTTCGGATTGGTCTCTGTAGGCTTTGTATCCTCTATTGCTTTGATAGTCTCCGCCTCGGTTTTTGTCTCCGGTACGGTTTCTATTTTCTGCTTTGTAGTCTCTGTCTGCCCGTTGTCTTTTGTGGTAGTTTCAGCAGGCTTTGTAGATCCTTTTGTAGTATCCGGAACCTTAATCTCTACTTCCTTACCTGCAGGCGTCTCTCTTTTTTCGGCTGCAGGAGACTTGATAGTCTTCGCTTCTTCACTTGCCTTAGGTGTAGGAGCTTTATCCGAATTTTTCTTTGCAGCTGTAGTTGTTTCAGCCTTGGCAGTCGTTTCTTTACTTTTAGCTGTTGTCTGATCGTCCGCAACCACCATATTTTCATATATAGCCATTGCTTCTTTAGCTTCAGTTTCCAGCTTTGCCTTATTTAAAGCCTCAATAGTGGACTCTTCCTTAGTCTTGGCAGTCTTATAAGATACATCCGTTTTTATAAAGTCCTTGTATACATATCCCGTCAAGTCATCATCCACCTGAACCTTTAAAAAGTTTTTGTCCTGACCTACCACAACATACTTCTCTCCACCCTCAAGCATTGTGAGAGTATTTGAGGTTATATCCGGCGTCTTTCGTAGTCTGACATTGTCAATATCTACTACCGTACCGTAGGTCACGACAGAATCTTTTGCCATTTTCTTCGCTTTATTTCCTGTTGCCAAATCTGAGGCTTTGACATAGCCCTCTACGTTTCCGGAGTTTATCTTAACCCATTCCCCGGTCTCGTTGATTTCAGAACCTACAACGGTAGCTACAGAACTGTATGAAATACTTCCCACTTCTTCACCGGTCTCTTTCGGATCTGCGTGTACTACTGTATCCTTCTTGTTCTTTGCCACTGCGAGGTCATCCTTCATTACCTCTTCTTTAAGCCTGTCCTGAATCGACGGTCCCTCATACTTGACCACGTCCTTTACAAGCTTGTTGCGTGCATCGTCAACTCCTGTTATCTCTATTGTATTTGTTGTCGCCGTCTTTAACGACTCTCCTAATGCCGTCTGCGGCGATATGGAACTTGCCTTATAATTGTTTAGAGCTACGGCTATCCCTGAGACTGCGTTACTTGTCTCCAAATCCATATCTGCATATGCATTAAAACTGTATAGTGAAACAAAGGTTAGAGCTGATGCTAATGTTAAAAACTTCTTTTTCATGAGCACTCCTTGCTTTATTAGAGTAATTAAATTATACCAAAGTTTTATAGATTGAACAATTACTTTACACACGTTGAAATATTACAATATATTAAACATTTAATTACAGTCATAGTCATAAATATACTTTATTAAAATTATAGTAAATATATGCTGTTTTTATTATATATCCTAATTTAATTGTAAGCTTTTTTATGCTATCAATAGTATTTGATTACAACAACAATACTTTTTGAAAACAAAAAAGAGCAACTGATGTTGCTCTTTAAAAGTGCGGGAAAAGGGACTTGAACCCTCACGTCTATACAGACACAAGATCCTTAGTCTTGCCTGTCTGCCAATTCCAGCATTCCCGCAAGTGATTAGATTTTCTAATCAAGGCGACAACCAGATTTGAACTGGTGATCAGGGTG
>NZ_CALLVU010000135.1 GCF_938015485.1 uncultured Lachnoanaerobaculum sp.
GCATAGGGTGGCAGTCTTTTTAGGTTTCAAATATTGTATTCCGACGATATAATTTGTATACTGAGATTAGTTTTAGATTATTTGAGGTTTGGAAGGTGGATTATGCTGAAAATTTTTTAAAGAAGGATTTGATATATTGATATTGAAAACAAACCGAACAGTACATACAGTGTTGAAGACAGATAATGTAAATATTTACATTATTAAAGAGTTTTAAAGATAATACTTTATAGAATATGATAATAATACAATTGACAGGTTGAACTAAAATATATATAATATTAAGTATAAGTTAATGTATATTTAATATTTTACTTTACACTATATTATTGTTTTGAGGAGATTATAGATGTCACTGTTTGGTAGAGAAAAGGGAGAAGCAATCATAGATAGGATAAAATATGATGGCACAAGTGATAATTCTCCATGGATTGTTTACAAATATCCAAGTGAAAAGTTTGTTCTTGGATCACAACTTATAGTAAATCAAGGGCAGGAAGCCCTATTTTTTAAGGGCGGTAAAGCGTTAGATTTATTTGGTCCGGGTACGCATACTTTACATACAGGGAATTTACCTCTTTTAAACAGGATTGTTAATTTGCCGTTTGGTGGTAAGACACCATTTACAGCAGAGGTTTATTATATAAATAAAACATCGAAATTGAATATGAATTGGGGGACTCAAAATGCATTTGCAGTTGAAGACCCTAAATATGGAATTTTATTATCTATTAGGTCTCATGGTACATATGGGTTAAGAATATCCGATACAAGAATGTTTATTACAGAACTTATCGGTGCCGTTCCAAATGGAACCACCATAACTTATGGTATTATTTCAAGTTATTTTAGCGGATTGTTAGTTTCAAAAATAAAAAATATTATATCTAACTATATGGTTAGGCAGAAGATTTCTTTTTTAGAGGTAAGCGGCTATCTTGACGATATTTCCGGTGATTGTGAAGTGGCATTAAGAGATGAATTTGATAGATTTGGGGCTGAAATAGTTAATTTCTATGTAGAAACTATTTCACCGCCGAAAGATGAATATGAAAAATTAAGATCGTATAAGGAAGATCTTGCTTTAGGCAGTGATTTTTATATGAGAAGGCGTTCTCTTGATATTATGGAAAACTTGTCAGAGAATCAGGGCGCGGGTGGATTTGCAAATATCGGAGCCGGACTTGGCATGGGAGTTGGATTTGCACAGCAATCGAGTGGAATATTTAAGGATATAAGCAGTGTAATGAATAATTCTCAAAGTAACATAAATGAACGTGATAAAGATAAATGCCCACATTGTGGAGCGACAATTCCGACAGGACAAAAGTTTTGTGGCAATTGCGGAAAAGCTATAGTAACAGAAATTATATGCCCAAGCTGTGGCACACAAAATCCGTCGGGACAAAAGTTTTGCGGTAATTGTGGAAAAGCATTGGTTTTAGAAACTATATGTCCAAAATGTGGCAAGTCAAATCCGATAGGACAAAAATTTTGTGGAAACTGCGGGGAGCAGTTGTAGTAGGTGAGAACGATGACTGAGTTTTTTGTATATGTTTTTGGCGGAAATGAGTACTTTAAATATAGTATAAATGAGTTATTATCGGCATCATTTAACGGTATAGTGAGTGAAGAATATTCATTTCATGGAATAAGGTATTATTTTCCGATAGTAGTCGATAACAATCGGTATTACATAGATGATCAAAATCCTAATTGGGATTTTACAATAAACGGTAAGCTGTTGGAACGGAGAAAACAACTTGAGAGTGGAGACTATATAGTTGTTAGAAGTAAAGGAATAACTCTTTCAATGCTGGTTATTGAGTATAGTAAATGTACCTTAGATGCTACAGCATATTCTATTGAAAAAAATAACAGATATTTCATTGGAAGAGCTAATGATATGAATATCATTGTAAATACTTCAGATGCTGTATCCAGAAAACATGCTGCTATCAGAGTAGATGCCAATGGAAACGGCTTTATAGACGATATTTCAGGTAAGGCCGGAGTATATGTAAACGGTATCAGAATAAATAGTTTAGCCCTAAAGCCGGGTGACCATATATTTATTTTGGGTATTACTATAATCTATTATAATTCAATACTTGTGATTCCGAATAATGTTAAAGTTCAACACATAGAGGTGTGTGAGGCATTGGATACTGTGACGCCGGATAGTGGAGAAAGATTGCCTCAATATGTAAGAACGCCAAGAATTCAAAAAACCTTAGATACAGAGAAAATTGAAGTTGATTATCCGACTTCAATGCAGAATAATGTTGAGACACCGTTTATTTTGCAAGTCGGTCCGTCTTTGACAATGACATTGGTTATGTTTGTAAGCTTGGGATTGACTATTTCTAAGATGTCAAGTAGTAACAGCAGTGATCATTCTTCAGCTATATCAGCTGCAGTTATGGCAATAAGTATGCTTGTCGGTGCGTTGCTTTGGCCTAAATTATTGAGAAATTACAATAAAAAATTATTAATAAAGAATGAGCAGAAGAGGCAAAGACGATATAGAGAGTACTTAGCAAAAAAAGAACAAGATATTGTCCGTTCTTATGAAAGGAACACCAGAATTTGGACCGAAGTACTATACCCGTCAAGTCTTGAACTTATAAATAATGTTGTTGAACAAAACAGGCACCTGTGGGTAAGATCTAATCGTGATGATGATTTCTTAAGCATAAGATTAGGCGTAGGAGAAAGACCGTTTGAGGTAGAAGTTTCCCTAAAAGAAAAGGGATTTACACTTGATGATGATGTACTTGAAGAAGAAGCATATAGATTAGCTCAAAAATATAAGAATTTAAAGAATGTACCTATTACATTATCTCTTAAAGAGCATAAAGTTGCGGGCGTAGTTGGAGATTTTGATGTAATTGCCAAAAATATAATAATAAATTTAGCTTCATTGTATTCACCTGATGAACTAAAAATTGTTTTAGTGTATAACAAGAATTTAGAAAGGAGACTTAGTATATTTAATGACCTGCCGCATACATGGTCATCGGATATGTCTAAAAGATATATTGCTACATCTGAGGCGGAAGCATATTCTTTGTTCTCTGAATTAAGCGAACAGTTGCAGGCCAGGGAAGAATTATTTGAAAAAGATGATATCAGATCTCCATATTACGTGGTATTATCTTTTGATCAAACCATAATTGACAGTATCCCGTTTAAGAAAATATTGGTAAATCCACAGAATACTCTTGGTGTATCAGGAATTTTCTTTGGAGAACGTTTTAATCAGATTCCTAAGGAATGTGATGTTATCGTTCAAAAGAGTGATGATATATGTGGAATTTATGTAAAGAATGAAAATAAAAACAGATTTGTGCTGTTTGTTCCGGATAGTATAGGAAGTAGTGATGACGAAGTTGATACAAATATTCGTACACTGGTAAAGGGTCTTGCAAAGGTAAATATAAAGGTTGAAAAGTTGGCTTTAGGAATACCTGATAGAATTTCATTTATGGATATGTATCAGGTTGGAAATGTGAAATCATTAAATATAACCAGCCACTGGAGTGCTAATAATTCCAATAAGACATTAGCCGCGCCTATAGGTGTTGTAGCCGGAGGAGAAACATTTGCGTTGGATATACATGAGAAATATCATGGCTGTCATGGCTTGGTAGCCGGAACTACCGGATCCGGAAAGAGTGAATTCCTACAGGCATATATATTATCAATGATGATTAATTATAGCCCGAATGAAGTAGCATTTGTTTTGGTTGATTTTAAGGGTGGAGATATGGCCAGACCGTTCCTTAAGAGCCCTCATCTTGCCGCTACAATATCTAATTTATCAGGAAATACTTTATATAGAGCGTTAGTGTCATTGGAAGCGGAAGTAAAAAACAGACAGAGAATATTTAATGAGTCTGCAACAATTTTAGGAATTGATAAAATAGATATAAATTCATACCACAAGTATTTTAAAGAGCATAGACTGGAATATCCGCTTCCACATCTGGTTATTGTAATAGATGAATTTGCACAGCTGAAGACTAAGCATCCGGAGTTTATGGAAAAACTGGTTGATATTGCACAGGTTGGCAGAAGTCTTGGAATACATCTTATATTGGCAACACAAAAGCCGAGTGGTGTAGTAGATGCACAGATTTGGAGTAATTCAAGGTTTAGAGTATGTCTGAAAGTCATGGATAAACAAGATAGTGCAGATATGATCAATAAGCCGTTGGCAGCAATGATTAAAAATCCGGGAAGAGCATATGTACAGGTTGGGTATGATGAAATCTTTGAGCTTATACAGTCAGGATATAGCGGGGCTGATTACACATGCCAAGATTCATTTATTGATGAGGACAGTATTACAGTGAGTATGATAAACGGCCCGGGTGAGAAGACCAGAGAAAAGAAGGACTCGATAAGAAAGGAAAAGACTGAACTTACTCAATTAGAGGCTGTAATGAAGGAGATGATAAGTGTCGGAGAAAGGCTTGGCATACAGGCTAAAAAGTTATGGCTTAATCCATTGCCGGAAAAGCTGTTACTTGAAGATATTTTGGATAATAAACAGCACATATTTGGAAATGTTACATGCGGATTGGTAGATTTACCACATATTCAGAGTCAGATTGCTTATAATATTGATTTCATTAAAGATGGACACCTTGGAGTATACGGTTCATCAGGAACAGGTAAGTCTACATTAATACAGACAATATTCTTTGCATTGGCAAAAGAATATTCACCTAAAGAATTTAACGCATTTGTAATAGACTGTAATGGAGGAAGTTTATCAGGTATTTCAAAGATGCCATATTGTGCAAGATATGTAGCAGATGACAGTGAAGCTGAGGTCAATAGAACACTTAAAGCTATCAGTAATGAAATTACAAATAGACGAAAGAAATTTATCGAAGCAGATTGCATTAATTATGAGACATATCTTAAGTCACATTCAGATATGCCTATGATTATAGTTGCCATTGATAACTATGCTGCATTTAGAACAAAGTTATCAAATTGTGAAGATTTGATTATAGAATTGATATCTGCATCAATGTCATGTGGAATATACTTTATTGTGACCGGAAACAGTAAAAATGCTATTTACTATAAAATATTAGATCATATTAAAAATATTATGGTTCTTAATATGAATGATGATATGAGTTATAGGGATATATTAAATGTACGAGTACCGGTATATCCGGAGAACATCAAGGGTAGAGGACTGATCATCCATGATAAGCAAGTTGCTGAAGTACAGATTGCGGTACCGTTTGACGCAGACTCTGAGGTAAATAGAATTCAGTATATAAATGAATTTTATGTAGAGCAAAAAGCTGAATATGGTGAATTGCAAGGATATACATTTGATAATGATGACAGTGTTGTACTTTATGATGAAAATAACAGTCATGAAGATACATTTAAATTTTCTAAGAATGAAATGAAAAAATATATATCTTCAAATGATGCAGATGCTGTTATTATAGGAACAGATTTGGATAGTGGAGAAGATATAAAATTTTCACTAAATAGTGAAAATATAATGTTTATTGCAAATATATCAGATAATACAGTGGTCATTAAGACGATAAGTGAACTTATAGATAAGGAAAAGAATATAAAAGTATTTTCCAGAAGGTTTGAAGAGTTAAATGTGCCTGAATATATGAAGATTTATAATATAGATAGTTATCTGGAGAGTTTTGTAACTGAAGATAGTGTCTTATTTATAGACGGTTTTTCAGACTTCTATGACGATATATCTAATGAATCACTGGATTTATTGGAAGATATACTTAGATCGGGAGAAAAAAAGTATATTATTGTGTCAGATAATATGAGCAGAATTTCTGATTACAATGCAACAGAACTTTATACCGGACTTGTCAAATGTGACTTTGGAATATTTGTTGGTGGCGGTGCTGTCAATGAATATGCGTGTGCATTAAGTAGTGATTTTTATAGCATTGATTCTGAGTATAGAGAGAAAGCATTAAAGTCAAATCAGGCAATTGTTTATTTTAAAGATACAATGGCATATGTGCAGTTAGGTGGGGTTTATGAATGATAAAATATCAATAAATGTTGAAATACCCGGAATAAATATAGAACATAATTTTTTGGTGCCACAAAAAATGCAGGTTTCAAGAGTAGTTTTGTTGATTACACAGATGTTATCGGAGGAATATAATGAAGTAAGTTATGACAAACTTAAATCTCATATTTTATTGAGTGCAGATACCGGACAAGCGTTACTGGAGGATGCAAGTTTGAGCCAATTAGGTGTATTAAATGGTGAGAGATTAATATTGATATAGATATTAATTATATAAGAATTTTGTAGAAAGAAAGGAGAATATACTTGCCTGGAATAAAAGTAAATACATCAAAGTTGGTGCATGCAGAGAGTGATATGAAGGCTATATTAGGTAAAGTAAAATCCATATCAACGAATTTTTCCGACACTGCCAATAATTTAGATTGGGATATAAGTTCAGATTTCGGTATAAGTTCAAAGATATCGAAGATAAATCAAATGCTTGAGAGCCAGACTAAGACTGTTGATGCTATGCAAAATTTTTTAAGTTATGCCTCTGCTAAATATGATGAAGCGGATAAAACCGGTAAAACAAATAAAACAGTATCAAGTAGCAGCAAAGTCAGTGTAAGTGGTGCTGTCGTGGGAGCTGCCGGAAAAGAATCTAAAGGAATGGAAAAGTTAAAGAGCTCGGTAAGCAAGTTTGGTCCGGTCGGTGCATTTAGAGGAGGCATTGAAGATTTAAGGAAAGCATATGGGAAAAGCTCCATCTATGGTATGGCAAAAGGTGCTTATGAGGCTGTAAAGGGCTTATATAAGTCTGCGGTAGATATATTGTATATACTTAAAAAATGGAAAAAAGGTTCTGATAATAAAGTGACTATCAATATGTCTAAGCTCCAACAACTGTTTGGACTTAAACATTATAGGAGAGGTGCTACAAGAGGCGGTGAAGCAAGCTGGGCTCAAGAGTATGAAAGAAAGTATAAGTTTAAGAAAGATCCTAAAGCTCTTAAAAAAAGAATTGCTGATGCAAAAGATACCGGTAAGCTTGGAAAAGTTAAAAAGCTGGGAGGTAAGGTTCTTAGTTGGTTCCAAAAGCTTATTGAACTTGATACTAAGTACAATGATAAGATATCAAGTAATAAAAATGAAGGAAGGTCAATAACAGAATCACTACTTGAGATGATGATAGAGAGCGGTTCAAAGGCACTTCTAACTCTTGCAGCAGGAGCGGCTATTACAGCAGTTATGGGAACAGCAGGTTTTCCGGCTGTGCTTGCTAGCGGAGTAGCTATAGCAGCAGGAGGATTAATCGATATTGTTTGTGAAAGAATAACCGGAAAAACTTTGTCTGAGTTTTTATCAGAAAAAATAGCAGATATAGTGCCAAAAGAGGCGTTTGAGAAGCTTAGTCCATATGTAAAGAAAATAGCGGGAAAAGTAAAAGAGGCAAAGAGTGCAGTTGCAGGATGGGTTGATAAAGCTAAGAATTTTGCCGGAGAGAAGTTTGTACAAGCAAAGGGAGCGATTGCAAGTTGGTGGAATAGAGTGAACGGAAAAGAAAATATGGCACCTGTATATATTTAAAATCTAAAAAATGGTAGAGGAGGATATTATGATAAAAGATTTATTGCCGATAGGTAGTGTAGTAATGCTAAAAGAGGCTAAGAAAGCACTTATGATATTTGGAGTAAAGCAGACTGACTCTGAGGATAGAGATACGGAATATGATTATATTGGAGTCTTATATCCGGAAGGTAATATAGGGCCTGAATTTCAATACTTATTTAATCATGTAGATATTGAAAAAATACTTTACAAAGGTTATGAAAGTGATGATCAGAAGAAGTTTTTAAGTGAATTGGCTGATGCATATGGTGAAAGCTGATTTTTAGGAGGTGATATTTTACTTGGCAGAATACAGGATAAACTATGAACAAGTAATGGGTCAAGTTAGAAAGATTAAGGAGCTGTCAAGAAGTCTTTATATTCAAACTGTACAACTTGAGAATATACAGCATAGTGTAGAATCCGGTTGGGAAAGTCCTGCATCCATAATATTTTTGAATAGACTTAAAGGGTCAATTGACAGTATGAAAAAGACAAAAAAGGATATGGATGATTTAGCAAGAAAAATTGAAAAGCTTGCAACAGATATAAAGAAAGCGGATGAGAGGCAGTCGGAAATAGCGGTTAAATTATCATAATTATATGATAAAAAATATTGATAAAGGAGAATAAAGATGGCGGAAGCGAGTTGGGAAGTTGTAACTGAGGAATTAAAAAGATCGGCAAAAAAGATTATAGAAAAGACAGGAGATTATGATACTGCATGGAACAGGCTTTACACAGAAGTAGAAGGTTTGAAAAAATCGAATTGGACCGGTGAAGCAAGTGAGAAATTTAGTGCCAGTCTTGAAAATTATAAACAAATATTTCAGGAAATGTCAAAGATACTTAAGGATTGTGCAGCCAATATGGAAACTATAGCAGCTAATTATGATAAAACCGAGAAAGCTGTTGCTGATGCGGCAAATAATTTACCTAAGATGTGATGGAGGTGTTGTATGGCAGATATTAAAGTAAATTCAGCTACAATGAGAGAAAAAAAATCAAATTTTGAAAATATAGCTAAAAATATAAAAACGTACATAGATGATATGGATAATGAGATAAAAAGCCTAAATTCTTGGCAGGGTAGCGCAAAAGATGAATACAAAAAACAGTTTGAGAATTTAAAACCAAAGTTTGATGGAATTATTCAATCAATCAAAGATTATGCAACTTTTTTAGAAAGTGCAGCTGTTGAGTATGACAAGGTGGAAACAGCAAATAAAACAAGTAAATAGTCAGGTTATTTTGCGGAGGATTATGGTAATTGCATACAATAAAAGTAACAGCCATATCACATGTTGGAAACTCAAGAAAAAATCATGAGGACAATTACCTGATTGGAAAAGATTATCTAAAACAGAATCAAGTAGATAGTATATCTATTTCTAAAGAAATTTTTAAAGAGGTAAAAATCTTAAACTCTCCATTTTTTGTAGCTGTATCAGACGGTATGGGAGGCTATGAAGGTGGTGAAGTCGCCAGTGCTATGACAGTAGAGTTTTTAGCGGATAAAGGATTAGATTATCTTTATGAATCAGGTGATTTAGAAAAAAATATATCAAATTGTATTTCTGATTTAAATGAGTATATATGTGATGAGTCTAAAAAACATAGTAACACAAGAGGTATGGGAGCAACATTATGCGGAGTTGTGACATACTTAGATGATAGCTATTGCTTCAACGCCGGAGACAGCAGATTATATATGTATAAAGACAAAAACCTTAAACAGGTTAGTGTAGATAATACACATGGACAGAGGATTTTGGACTTGGAACTTCTTACGAGAGAAGAGGTAGATAAATTATCTAATCGAAAGGCTATGTATAAATATATTGGTAGAGAGACAAAGTTGATTCCTGATATATATAAACTTGGAAATATAGAAAAGGATACGATATTGTTATTGTGTTCAGACGGTTTTTCAGATGCTTTAGAGCCGGATGAGATACAAGATATTCTGTCAAAGGAATATATAAGTATAGAGGACAAATCAAAATTTTTAGTTGAGGTTGCGTTGGATAAAAATCCAAGTTACGGAGACAATATTACTCTATTGATTTTAGAATATTGAGGAGTATAGATGATGATAGGAGATAAAATATTAGGCTATACTGTTGATGAAAAAATAGGTTCCGGAGGCTTTGGAACTGTATATAAGGTTTCAAAAACCAATGTATCCGGAACATATATAAGAGCATTAAAACATATTACCTTACCGAGTCAAAAACAGTATGTTGATGTTTTGAATTCAATGGGTGGTAACTTCGCTAAAGCAGATGAATATTTTGCAGCAGCATTAAAAGAGATTGTAAATGAAATTAGAATTATAAGTACACTCTCTGAGACCGGGACTAAAAATATAGTGAAGTATTATGAAAATGATATTAAAGAATCAGGGAGTCCTAAAAGGTATGATATATATATTTTGATGGAATATCTAACTCCATTTACAAAGTACTTATATGAAAATGAGTTTAAGGTCAAAGACGTTTGCAAATTAGGAGAGGATATTTTAAATGCCCTTATTATATGTCATGGGAAAAGTATAATCCACAGAGATATAAAAGACGATAATATATTTGTTTCAAATGAGGGAGATTATAAGCTTGGAGATTTTGGGGTTTCAAAGAAATTAAATGATAAGTCGAAGGCTGAATCAATAAAAGGAACTCCTAACTTTATTGCACCGGAAGTGTATATCGGCAGGGAGAAGTATGATGACACAGTTGATGTATATTCACTCGGAATAGTTTTATATAAGTTATTAAATAAGTCAAGAGTACCTTTTTTGCCTGATTTTCCAAAGTCATACAACAGTAATGATGAAGATATAGCGTTTGATAGAAGAATGAAGGGTGAAGTTCCACCACTTCCATATGATGCAAATAATATTTTAGGCAGTACAATAATTAAGGCTATTTGTAAACGTGATGAAAGATATAATTCTGCAGTAGAGTTTTTAAATGCTTTAAAGAGTGCTATGACACAACTTTCAGACGAAGAGCTAAATATTGTGGTAAATCAAGTTATAGAGGTTCCTCATTCAAGTGATAATACATTAGGTGAAATTACATCACCATACAATAAGTCCGGCAATACAGGTGAAACTATTGGAAGTGGATTTTCAACTTCAGGAAATATAGATGTAGATAATAGTCAAGATAAAAATTTATTTGCAAGCCAAAGCGACTTATATAGGCGATTAGATAATCAAAACCGAGATATAGCGAGAGATGATTTGCAAAATAATTTTGATTATGAGAATAGTTCAAGAAGTAACAGCACAAATTCTGTACGAAATCAAAATAGAGATGATTTTCAGAATTTACAAAGCTTGAGACAAAATACTATAAGAAATGTTCAAAATGATGATATAGACAGTGTTCAGGTCTTCGAAAGAAATGATTTTAATTGGATCAATTATGCACTACCTGTAGTAACATTTCTAGCGTTTATAATAGTCTATGCTTTGGTGTTGCCCGGTCTTTATGGAAAAGGTATTGGTCTGGGGAGAATATTTTTTAATAACCCCGATGCAATTTTAGATAATTTGCAGGATGAAGGTAAAGTATTTGGAACAGTATACGGGCTTTGGGCTATAAAAGTATTATTATATATTTTATTTGCATTATTTGTAGCATCTTTATTTAAATTAGGACATTCTTTGCAGAATAAGAAACCTGTTTATAATACAAATGCAATTGTGTATGATAAGTCACCATATTTGAAGGCTGTAGAGATATATGAGACTGCAAAAGGTAGCAATATAGCAGAAGCTTCTGTTGCTATAAAGTCAATTAGAAATGTTATGGAAAGATTAAGAAACGAAAGTGACTTTGGAATTGGAAATAATGCATTGATTAGCTGTGAGACAGAGATTGCAAATTACTTAGCCGATATAGAAAAAAATGTTGACTTACTGCATGATGAAAAGGGGGTTAAAGCGGCAGCAGATAAAATTGAAAAGGATTGCAAAAATATTCAAAATAAACTCAGACTTAGGATTGAGATGAAGAAAAAATAGGAGAAGATAATGGCGAGTGAGATAGTAGATTTAGAGTGTCCGGGATGTGCTGCAACTATATCAATAAATACAAGGTTCTGTCCATATTGTCAAAGACCGATAGTAATAAAGACAATAAATAATATTGCCGGACTTTCACAAATGGATATTAATAAGCAGGTAAACAGCTATAGAAAGGCTATGGCAAAAAGTCCGGATAATGCAGAAATGAATTTATCAATTGCATTCTGCTATATGAGATTGAAACTGTATGACAAAGCTATTTCTTGTTTTGAAAAAGCACTGATAGATAATTTTGATAATGCAGATGCATATTATTATGCAGCAATTTCTTTGTTAAAAGGAAAAAGAGCATTTTTAGCATCAAGAGAAACAATTAATAAAATAATTGAATATATTGATGCTGCGAATATGATTGAGCCAAAAGGTATTTTTTATTACTTTTTAGCATATATTAAGTGTGATTATTTTGAAAGAAAGTGCTTGAACTCAAGTCCCTCATATAGAGAGTGTATAAGTAATGCTGTAAATATCGGATTATCGAATGCTGATGTAATAGATATGTATAATTTGCTGGGAGTTGAAAGACCGGCACAAATATAAAGTTGTATGGAGGAAATAAATATATGAAATGTCCTAAATGTGGTGCAGAGATTATTAATGGGGATAAGTTCTGCATGAATTGCGGTACTCCGGTTGATAATATGACAATTAGTAATGCTAATAGTCAGTATACCGGAAACAGTTCTACAGGTATGTACAATGACAGTAATACTAATTTGAATGATACAATGAGTAGTGATGCATACACACCTAATTCAAATAATTATATTCAGAACAACTACAGTAATGATAATATGATTGGACCGGAAAACAAGGTGGATGTAGCAGTGAGAAGGTATTTCTTTGGTTACAAAGATATCATACCTTTATCAATAATAGCTTTCTGTCTTGGACCGGTTACATGTGGTGTAGGATTTGTTGTAGGTACTATAGGTTTAATCTTTGCGATTGTACTAAGTTTGTATACCTTTTTGTTAGGTGGTGGTGCTGATAAAGTGGACCAAGCCAGTAGTAAAGCAGTAAATGTATTGAAACAAAGGGCAATAAAAAGTTTCAATGTAGATTTATCACAAATCAGTGAAATAGAGCCTATAACAGTTGTAGGCATTGGAAATAGCCCTGATAACATATATTTTGGTGCAGATAGAAGAATAAGAATATTCAGATGGTTAGGAAATTTTATATCTAAATTGATGCTTATTCGTTCTATTGATCCAATGGAGGGGTTAAGGTTTGGAAGCGATAGAGTAGTAAGATATTTACTTGTACAAGTTACAGTATATGCATTTACAGATACTAGATTGCTTACTTATACCGGAAATATGGATATAGCTACAGGTGTAATATATGATGAGAGTGTAACAGATACATTCTATTCAGATATAAACAGCTTGACATTCAATGATGTACTTAGGAGAACAAAAACAGGAATTTTTAGAAAAGAATATTATGTTTCAAAGTATATTAATCTTGATGTATGTGGAATTACAAAGGTAGCATGTTTTGATTCAAGATTTGCCTCAAACGGTCTTGCAAGTGCAACCAATAGCTTAGAAGGAATGAAGAGCTATATAAGAGATAAGAAAAGCTGATTTTCCGGGGAGGAGGTTATAGGTGTTCTGTCGAAAATGTGGAAGTGAAAATTTAGATGGAGCTAAATTTTGCCGTAAGTGTGGAGCTACACTATACGTGGATAGAGGTACACATATTGATAATGCTGTAAACACAATTCCGGGACCGGATTTAACGGGTAATACAGGCAGTTCAAATAGTAATATATTAAGGATAGCCGGATTTGCTGCAGTTTTATTTGTTCTTATAGTTGGTGTTATATATTATAGTTCATCAAGATCTGATGTAATAGATTTAGATAAATATGTTGAGGTTAAAGTAAGTGGTTACAATGGCGATGGGGATGCAAGTCTCTACATTGATTGGGAAAAACTTAGGGGTGAGCATAATATAAAGTTTACAAAAAAAGGTAAAGAACAGTTTGGTTCATACATGACTCCTGTAGATGTTTTAGAGGGAAATATTTCAGATCCTGTATTGGAAGAATCAAGCGGACTTAGCAATGGTGATACTGTGGATTACACATGGTCCATTGGTGAAGATGCTTTTTCTGCAAGTGAGGATGAAATTAAAGAATATATAAAGTGTGAGCTTGAGTTTAAAAGTGGAAGTGTAGAGATTTCAGGATTAGATGAGATTAGTACCTTTGATGCATTTGATGATGTAAGTGTAACAGTACATGGAAATCCACCGAACAATTGGGCTGAAGTGGAATATAACGGTGATTATTTTAGCAGTTATGATTTTAATGTTAGTCCGAAGTACAATTTAAAAGATGGTGATACTATCACAGTCACATTGGATGATAGTGCTATAAAGAAGTGTACGTCTAAGTATGGGAAAAAACCATCTGAAAATAGTAAGAATTTTACAGTAAGTGGAGTTAATGATAATACAAGTAGTCAAAATACCGGTTCACAAAGTGGATATTTATGTCAGTACAGCTCTGAGAGATTAATGACAAGAGATGAAATAGTGTCATATAAGAATACAGATTACTCATCGTATAATTTTCCGGGAGGAAGATCTATTATTCAAATGCTTATAAATGAGATATTTGCGAGACATGGTTATAACTTTGAAGATGCAGATTTAGCTAATTATTTTTACAATAACAGTTTGTATAGTAATGTTGTAATCAGACATGACCTGGATATGGATGGTGTTTTCAAAACAATGTCAAGTACAGAACAGGATAATTTACGATTGCTGATGGAGTATAGGTAGGATATAAATATAGAAAGAAGTTACAGATATATTTTATACATATATAATACGGTTACAATCAGAGGATTTTTAAATAATGAACCATTCAGGGGGCTTACGCCCCCTTATTTTTAATTATACTTATAGAATCCTTCCCCTGCATTCACTCCGGTTTTGCCTTTGGCAATATACTTTTCAAGGATTGCTTTTACCTTGCCCTGTACTGTAGTCGGGTCTTTTGAGAGCGGATTGTTTGATACGATATTAAGGGCTGTGTTCAGGCCTACAATATCAAGGATTTGGAACGGACCGTATGGTGAGCCTGTACCGAGTCTCCATGTGAGGTCGATGGTAGCAGGGTCTGCCACCTCATTTGCAAGCAACATCTGACCTGCATTAAGGAAAGGTATAAGCATTGAATTCAGTATATATCCCGGCTGTTCCTTCTTAAGACGAAGCGGAATCATCTTGATATCTGAAGCAAACTTGGCTACAGCCTCATAAGCATCCTTTGATGTGGTACTGTGTCCCATGATTTCGGCAGTATTGCTGATCCAGATATTGTTTGCAAAGTGAATGGCAAGATACTGTTGCGGCCTGCTCAGATATTCACGGAATTGACTTGGAACCATGCTTGAAGAGTTGGTGGCAACTATAGTCTTTGCTTCAAGATGTGGATCAAGAGACTTATAGAATGCAACCTTGGCTTCAGGATTTTCAGCCATACTCTCGATTATAAGGTCGGTATCCTTACAAGCTTCTTCAAGGCTTGTAGTAAGTTTTATCTCATTATAAGCCTTATCGACAGCTTCCAAAAGTTTGTCTATATCTGATTCGGTAACTTTGGAGGAATCTGTGATTAAACCTCTTGGAAATACTTTTCCTGTCCCGAGCTCCTTCTTTGCCGCATTAAGTGTAGTCTTATAGATATTATATAATCTGTCCAACTTCGGCTTTGTTCTTCCTATAGACTCTTCACTTCTAAGCCATATCTTTACGTCAAATCCGCAAAAAGCGGTCTGAAATGCTATCTGTGAGCCAAGTACACCGCCACCTGCAACTGTTATATTTTTCAT
The DNA here is from genome assembly GCF_938015485.1 of uncultured Lachnoanaerobaculum sp. Taxonomy (GTDB): domain Bacteria; phylum Bacillota; class Clostridia; order Lachnospirales; family Lachnospiraceae; genus Lachnoanaerobaculum. The sequence continues at coordinate 15,596 of NZ_CALLVU010000135.1, forward strand.
ATTGCCTCCTTATTGAAATAATAAATATCACCTCGATATTTAATTGTATAAAATTTATTATAACACCTAAAAAATAAAATAAAAGCTGATATTATATTTTATTAAAAATATTTATTGATAGTTTTTTAACTTTCTTTTATAATATCAGAGTAATTTTGAGAGTTTCAAGGAGGAAATGGATGGGTAAGCAACCAACAAATAAGAATAAGGGCAATGTAGTGGGGCTCTTTTTGATGGTATTGGCTGCTGTTATTACTATTATAATAGCTTTCCCTGTTACTGACGGTGTAAGAAAGTACATAAAAGACAATACAAAGTATATTGCAGGTACATATTCAGCCGCAGATAAGGGTTTTGGCGGCAATGTAAGAGCCACAGTGGTAGTGGGAGACAACGGAATTGAAAATATTTCATTTGAAGGAAAAAGTGAGACTCCGGACATAGGTGGAGCCGCTATACAAAAGCTGAATGAGCAGATGAAGGCAAATTTAGATACCGAGTTTGATTCTGTCAGCGGTGCGACGATTACATCAAGCGGATTAAAGCATGCACTGAAGAAAGCTTTGCTGAAAGCTCAAGGCAAAGAGGTAAAGGGTGAAAGAAAACCGCAGTCGGCAGATATTGTAGTAATAGGTGCCGGAGGTGCGGGAATGAGTGCTGCAATAGAGGCTGCACAAAAAGGCGCCACAAATGTGGTTATATTGGAGAAAATGCCTATTACAGGCGGTAATACCGTAAGAGCTACAGGCGGATTGAACGCTTCAGAGACTCAGTATCAGAAGAGAGACGGTATAGAAGACAGCAATGAACTTTTCTATCAGGATACTATGAAGGGCGGAAAGAATCTGAACGACCCTGAACTTGTAAGGACTTTGGTGGAAAATTCAGCAGCTGCTGTAGATTGGGTAAACTCAATAGGTGGAGACCTTTCAGTAGTGGGACAGTTTGGCGGTGCAAGTGTAAAGAGAATACACAGACCGAGTGATACATCAGCTGTAGGACCTATGCTTGTAAAGACACTTAATGCAAAACTTGATGAACTGGGTGTACCTGTTTTGTTGGAGACTAAGGCAACCAAAATCTTTGCAGATAAGGACGGCAAGATAACAGGCGTAGAGGCGGAAGATGAGAACGGAGTCTTTGTTATAAATACAAAGGCGGTAGTGCTTGCTACAGGAGGTTTCGGTGCAAATCCTCAGATGGTTGCAAAATATGCACCACAGCTTGAAGGATTTATTACTACCAATCATGTAGGCGCAACAGGTGACGGTATTGAAATGGCAACTGAGCTTGGAGCGGGACTTACAGATATTGAACAGATTCAGACGCATCCGACTGTAAATCCTGACACTGCAACTATGTACACTGAGGGTGTGCGCGGTAACGGTGCAATTCTTGTAAACGATGACGGAAAGCGTTTTGTCAATGAGCTTGATACAAGAGATGTGGTTTCTGCAGCTATCATGGCTCAGCCAAACGGTGAGAGCTGGCTTGTATTTGATACGGCTGTCAGAGAGTCACTTTCCGCTATAGAAAAGTATATCAATGAGGGAATCATTGTAGAGGCAAACAGCATTGAAGAGCTGGCTAAAAAGACAGGTGTTAATGAAGCTAATCTTGTAACCACTATGCAGGAGTATGCGGCAATGCAGGCTGTAGGTAAGGACAGCGAGTTCGGCAGAAAGAGTATGGAAGTACCTCTGACCAAGCCACCGTATTTTGCAGGTAAGGCAAAGCCGGAAGTACATCATACTATGGGCGGTGTAAAGATAAATAAGGAAACTCAGGTGCTTAAGGAAGACGGAAGTGTTATTCCGGGATTCTTTGCAGCCGGTGAGGTCGTAGGTGGAGTACACGGTGCTAACAGACTTGGCGGAAATGCTGTTACAGATATTGTAGTATTCGGTAGAATCGCAGGTGACAGTGCAAACAAGTATGTGCTTGACAACGGCGGTAACACTGAGAGAACTATTACGGCGCAGACTGAAAATGCAAACTTTGTAGCCAAGAACATAAAGACCAAGCTTAAGGACGGCTCATATAAGGGCAGCGCGAAGGGCTTTGGAGGTGATATAGAAGTTACCTTCACAGTCAAAAAAGGTATAGTAAACGACCTTGAGATTTCAGGTCCTAAGGAGACAACCGAAATAGGCGGTAAAGCTATCAATAAGATCAAAAAAGGTATGCAAAAGAGCGGTAAGTTCGAAGTTGACAATGTTTCAGGAGCATCCGTAACATCTAAAGGAATTAAAGATGCTATAAATAATGCCAAGGCGCAGTAATTAAAATATAAGGTCGATATCCGAAAGCGAAAGGGTATCGGCTTTTTTTAAAATTCTTTACTATAAACATAAAAATTTATAAAAAATAATAGAAAAAAAAACGGCTTTATGCTAGTATTTATGTATTAGAATAGATTTTACACCGAATTATATTTAGGGGGACGAATGCTGATTACTAGAGAAATGGACTATGCAGTAAGAGTGGTAAGAGCGTTAAAAGACGGCACAAAGGTTTCCGCATCTGAGGTTGCAAAGAAAGAGCATTTACCACAGGCCATTACATATAAGGTATTGAACAGTTTGCTGAAGTCAAAACTTATAGGGAGTATGAGAGGAGTCAACGGAGGCTACTACTTAAAATGTGATTTAACCAATACAACACTGTATGATATATGTATTGCATTGGGTGAAGATATGAGTATAACTGAATGTGTTAGAGAAGGATATGACTGTATAAATAACAGATGTGGTGAATGTATTTTGAACAAGGAATTTAACAGGATACAAAGCTCACTTAACAGAGAATTACAGATGACTACTTTGGATAAGCTTTTATAGGTTTATCCTTTTTTATAGATTAAGTCAAGTATCTACTTATTGTACATCTAATATATTTATACAAGTTAGTAGAGAATGATATAAACTTCAAGTGATAAATTTTGTTAGAAATTTTGGCTAAAATAGTTACAAAAATAATACTTTATTGAACTATTTAAAAATAAAGGAGAGGTAAAAATGGCGGTTTATTCAAAACTATTGTTAAGTGCAGGCGGTGGAATTATATCCACACAGCAACAGGCGAATCAGGTGGGTAATACAGCAACGGTATTGATAGGTTTAGGTGGTACCGGTATTGCTTGTTTAAGAACAATTAAAACGCAAGTATATTCCAGGTTGAAACCGGATGATCCCGGTGAGGTTGTACCGAAATATTCTCATATAAAATTCATTGGAGTTGATAGTGATAATCAATCAGCGCTAGACATATATAATACTGAAAATAAGAATCTACCTCTTGAATATTCAGAATTTTTTTACATTTCAAATAAAGGTATTAAAAAACCGGATTTTGAATGGTTTCGCTGGAAAGATATTAATGTGACTGATCTTGGAAAAGCAGGAGCCGGTGGTATTAGACAAGTTGGCCGTTTTATGATGATGGATAAATCTGATATGTTTATGAGTACTGTAGAAAGCACGATAAAAAATGCTAAAAGCGGTCTGGAAAAAGCAACGGTTAATGTGCATATTTTTGCAGGTATAAGCGGAGGAACAGGAGCCGGAAGCTTTCTTGATGTAT
>NZ_CALLVU010000136.1 GCF_938015485.1 uncultured Lachnoanaerobaculum sp.
CCTACTCATTTTCATAGGAGCAAATATTTATAATAACATATATGCAAATACAGTAGAAAGCTATCAAATGATGTACCCAAATGACTTTGTTATAGAGAGCTATTCTGTGCCAAATACCTTGATTGAAAGCCTGAAAAATTCAAAAATTCCTATGGATATATCTACACTGGAGGTTTCGGAAATAAAAAATAACCAAAATATAGGTAATATAAGATGTGTAGATATTGAACGCTATAATACCTTTCGCAATAAAAATTGGACTCTAAAGAGTGGAGAGATAATAGGGATTGAATTGAAATTGGAGGAAGATTTTGAGGCGTTAAATGGAGACAGTTTTATATCAATTTACACTATGAACGGACAACAATTTGACTATAGTATTAAAAGCGGATATTGGGAAAATATATTTGGAGTATTTGAAAATTATGGAAATGAATATATGTTTTTGATGAATCACAGAGACTATGAGGATATCAGCAGACATGGACAGAATAAACATATTATATTTGTAAATGCAAAAGAGCATGGAGATCAAAATCGTATTAAACAAGTACTGAATAATTACGAACAACAAGATGAAACGAAAGTAAGAATATATGAAAAGGATAAATATGTAGAAATAAATAGAAATGTAATACTTTGTATGCTTATTGTCTTTGTATTGGTAGCCATTGTAATCACCATCTTTAAGAATAGTGCAATCTATATAAATACATTTAGTCAGATGGATTATTTATCGGAAAAATACAAGGCGTATTATATTATGGGCATGAACAAGAAGACTATTGCTAATACTGCCACAAGAGAACTTCGATTGCCTTTTCTGATTCCTGTGATATTAGCATGTATATTATCCATGATGTATCTTTATATACTATCCGGTGTCAATATGGTAGAGCAGAGAAGTCAGATTTACACTTTTTTTGCAATATTTATAGGTGGATATTTAATATTGGAATATATTTACTATAAAATACTTAAAAAACAATTTATTTCTTGTATTTTAAGGCGATTAGGATAGGTGGGATATATGAACGAAGTTATAAAGGCTGTTAATTTAACCAAAATATATAATAAGAGTGATAAGAAGAAAAGGGAAAAAATATCTGTTAATTTAAATCAAGTCTTAAATGGTGTCAGTTTAGAGGTGTATCATGGGGACTTTATTAGCATTATGGGAAAATCAGGTTGTGGAAAAACTACTTTATTAAAAATACTTGGAGGGATTGAAGAGGCAACTACCGGAAGCGCAATTGTTGGAGATATTAATTTAAGTAGTTGTTCTGATGAAATATTATCAGATGTTAGACAAAAAATAGTGGGATTTGTGTTTCAAGAATTTTATCTGGTAGATAGTCTGACTTTAAAAGAGAATATTCTATTACCTTTATATATAAGTAATAAGCCGTATAGAGAGATTGAATCATTAATATTAGAAAATGCAAAAAGGTTTGAGATTGATAAAATTTTAGACAAATATCCAACAGAAGTATCAGGTGGTGAAAAACAAAGAACTGCAATATGTAGAGCAATTATAAACGAACCTAAGATAATATTAGCAGATGAACCTACCGGGAATTTAGATAGCATTAATTCTGAAATTGTAATAAAATATTTTGAAAGATTAAACTTAGAAGAAAATCGTACTATTTTAATGGTAACACATGATCCTACAATAGCAAGTTATAGTAAAAAAGTGTTATTAATGAAAGATGGGGCTATAGTAAAACAAATTGAAAAAGAAGATGGAGAAGATAAAAAAATTTTCATACAGAGAATTGTAGAGATAATGGACTATTGATGATATTGTAATAAGAATATAACAATGGATATATAAATTTATTTAAATATAAAAAACTTAGAGTAAATAAAAGTCCACCGATGACGTACTGCATTGGTGGATTTTTTGCATATAGGAACATATTTTAAATTAATAATAATATCATTCTTTCAAATTCTCTTCATAATATTTTTCAAGTTCCGACAAAAATTTGCTCTGTGGTACATGTGTCTGCACAGTCATATACGGCTGGTCTGTAAGTGGAAGTTCAATACTATCCATATTTTTTCTGTATTCCTGTAAATCTACTCCCATTTTTTCTTTAAACATTCTATTTAAATATCTGCTGTCGGAAAAACCGGTTTCACAACAAATATCATTTATTCTAAGATTGGTCTTGGTAATCAATGAGAATGCATGGTCAAATCTGATGCTGTTTAAATATGCAGTAAAAGTCATTCCTGTCATCTTCTTTATAAAATGTGATATATAGTATGTGGACAAAGATTCTAAATTAGCTATATCTGTAAGTGATATATTTTCGGCATGATGTTCAAAAATAAAGTCTGTAATTTTTTGAAGATGCTTTGCCTTTGATTTACTTTGCTTTGTACTTTGTTCATCAATAAACGGATTGGCTACTTTAGTAAGTTGATATATGAGATCCAGTACCTTTGCAGCTGCACCGATTTCAGTAAAAGCAGTATCACTTGCATAACACATGGCACACTCAAAAACAGTTTTATACAGTGAATTATATTTTTTATCATATATTATATGGTTTGTTTTATAAATTATATCAGGACCGATATTTTTATATAAAGCGTGATTTATCAAAAATATAACTATTTTATTGTGTTTTTTATGGCTGTAGAATGAATGCGGCTGATATCTGTTGACTATGTAGATATCATTTTTCTTTAGAGAAAACACTTCATTATCAATCACAAGATCGATACTGCCGTCAAGAAGCATACCGATTTCCAAATCGGAGTGACAGTGTACACATCTTGAAAGTATCTCAATCATTAACATAGCAAGTGAATTTGTTTTTGTATGTCTGATAATCTCATATTCTGTTTTTATACTTTTGTTGAAGTCAAAATCCATAAAAAATCCTTGTATTATAAAATCCGGCATTTTAAAAACCAAGTAAAAATTTTTTGTTTTTGATGCCAATTCAAGTATATTTCAAACTATATATTATAGCAATATAAAATAGCAATATTAACATCAATATATAACAAGATTACCAACATTTACATATAAAAAACGGTTATTATAGTTATACATGGAAAGAAGAGTGTGGAATAAAGAACAACATTATATTTATTATTTTTAAAGGAGAGATATTTATGAAAGAATTTTTTCCAAGTATACCAACTATAAAGTTTGAAGGTAAAGACAGTAAAAATCCGCTAAGCTTCAAATATTATGATGCAAAAAGAGTGATAATGGGTAAGACAATGGAAGAGCATTTATCATTTGCTATGGCATGGTGGCATAATCTTTGTGCATGCGGTGTAGACATGTTCGGACAGGGTACTATAGATAAATCATTCGGAGCTCTACCGGGTACAATGGAGCATGCAAAGGCTAAAGTGGATGCAGGAATTGAATTTATGCAAAAACTTGGAATAAAGTATTATTGTTTCCACGATACGGATATTGTACCTGAGGATCAGGAAGACATCAATGTTACAAATGCAAGATTAGATGAGATTACAGATTATATTTTGGAAAAGACTAAGGGCACAGATATTAAATGTCTTTGGACAACCTGCAATATGTTCAGTAATCCGAGATTTATGAACGGTGCCGGAAGCTCAAACAGTGCGGATGTATTCTGCTTTGCAGCCGCACAGGCTAAAAAAGGTCTTGAAAATGCGGTAAAGCTTGGAGCAAAGGGTTTTGTATTCTGGGGCGGTAGAGAAGGCTATGAGACACTTCTGAATACAGATATGAAACTTGAAGAAGAGAATATAGCGACACTCTTTACAATGTGCAGAGATTATGGCAGAAGTATCGGATTTAAGGGGGATTTCTATATTGAGCCGAAGCCGAAGGAGCCTATGAAACATCAGTATGACTTTGATGCGGCAACCGCAATAGGTTTTTTAAGAAAATATGGTCTTGATAAGGACTTTAAAATGAATATTGAAGCAAATCACGCTACACTGGCAGGACATACCTTCCAGCATGAGCTTAGAGTATGTGCGGTAAACGGTATGATGGGCTCTGTGGATGCCAATCAGGGTGATACATTGCTTGGATGGGATACCGACCAATTCCCTACAAATGTCTATGACACTACCTTGGCCATGTATGAAATATTGAAGGCAGGCGGACTTCGCGGAGGCTTAAACTTTGATTCAAAGAACCGCAGACCAAGCAATACAGCTGATGATATGTTCTACGGATTTATAGCAGGTATGGATGCCTTTGCACTTGGACTTATTAAAGCGGCGGAAATTATAGAAGACGGAAGAATAGATGAGTTTGTGAAGGAAAGATATTCAAGCTATAATTCGGGAATAGGTGAAAAGATAAGAAACAGAGCCGTTACATTGGTAGAGTGTGCGGAGTATGCGGCTAAGTTAAAGAAGCCTGAGCTTCCTGATTCAGGCAAGCAGGAATATCTTGAGAGTGTGGTAAATAATATATTGTTCGGATAATAATAAAAATGATTAATATCATTTTGAAATGTTAAGGAGGAAGTTATGAAATTGAAGAAATTATGTGCTTTTGTATTGGCCGGTATGATGGCAGTGTCATTGGCAGCATGTACAGACGGAAACGGACCTGAGCCGTCAAAGGATGCACAGTCACAGACTGAGAGTTCAAATGCGGAGAGCGGTTCACAAAAGACGGATGCAAAGGGAAATAAGATAGGTATTTCAATGCCTACAAAGTCACTTGAGAGATGGAACAGAGACGGTTCATACTTAGAGAAAGAGTTTGAGAAAGCCGGATATAATGTATCTTTGACATACTCAGACAATAAGATTGACCAGCAGGTAAAGGATATAGAGGGGCTTATTGCGGACAAGGTTGACCTTTTGGTAGTTGCGGCAATTGACGGAGAGTCATTAGCACAGGTATTATCTGAGGCAAAGAATCAGAATATTCCTGTTATTGCTTACGACAGACTTATTATGAACACAGATGCCATATCATATTATGTATCATTTGATAATTATACTGTAGGAAAACTTCAGGGAGAGTTTGTAGCAGATAAACTTGGACTTGCAAACGCAGGAGATAAAAAGTTTAACATTGAATTTACAGGTGGAGATCCGGCCGACAATAATGCGACATTTTTCTTCAACGGAGCAATGGACGTTATAAAGCCTTATATAGATAAGGGAACCGTAGTGGTACCGTCAGGTCAGACTACATTTGAACAGGTGGGAACAGCGCAGTGGGATACTTCAAAAGCTTTGTCAAGATTCCAAAATATTTTAGGCTCTTATTATTCAAACGGAACAAGGCTTGATGCTGCGATATGTTCAAATGACTCAACAGCACTTGGAGTTACTCAAGCAATTCAATCAGATTATGCCGGAAACAATGAAATCATTATCACAGGACAAGACGGTGATGAGGCAAATCTGGCAAATATTATAGACGGCAAGCAGACAATGACAGTATATAAGGCAGTTGCAAATGAAGCGGTTGCTACACTTAATTTGGGAGAAGCTATACTAAAAGGTGAGAAACCGGATGCATCATTGATTGAGAAGTCAGGCTGGAGCTTTGATTGTACATATGATACATCATCATATAATAACGGTTCTGCCGTAATACCTTCATATCTTTTAGTTCCGGTAACAGTTACCAAAGACAATATTCAAAAGGAATTGATTGATACAGGCTATTATACAATGGGAAGTGACGGATACCCACATCCTGTACAGTAAATATTTATACTCTAGGTTTTCTTAGTAGTACATTATTGGAGGCAAAGCATTTGCCTCCAAAATCATAACATTGGCATATTTGTCGGAAAGGCGGATATATTGAAAGATTATATTTTGGAAATGAAAAATATTACAAAGGAATATCCCGGAGTGAAGGCTTTAGATAATGTCAATCTAAAAATTGAAAGAGCCTGTATACATGCGTTGGTAGGAGAGAACGGTGCCGGAAAGTCAACACTTATGAATATTCTTTCAGGTACAATACCGTATAATGAGTACTCCGGTCAGATTCTTTATAATAATAAAGAGTGTAAATTTCAAAAGATACATGACAGCGAAAACCTAGGTATTGTAATAATACATCAAGAGCTTGCATTGATTCCGGAGCTTACAATAGCTGAAAATATGTTCCTTGGCAATGAAAGAAAAAAAAAGTTCGGTATTATAGACTGGAATGAAACATTTCATCAGGCTGCTGTTGCGATGAAGGCGGTAGGATTGGAAGAGAGCACACAATCTCTGATAAAGGATATCGGAACAGGGAAACAACAACTTGTAGAAATCGCAAAGGCAATATCAAAGAATGTAAAGCTTTTGATATTAGATGAACCTACTTCATCACTTAATGATGAGGATTCGAAGATGTTACTCGATATGCTTATTCGTTTTAAAAAGGAAAAGGGAATAACTTCAATAATAATCACACATAAATTGCAGGAAGTTGCATATGTTGCCGATGAGATAACAGTGATAAGAGACGGTATGACTATAGAGACTATAGATAATTCCAATCATTCTATAAATGAAGAACGAATAATAAAAGGTATGGTAGGACGTGAATTGGAGGACAGATATCCGAAGAGAGACCATATAATAAGTGATGAAATAATGTTTGAAGCCAAAGATTGGACTGTATATCATCCTATATATACAGAAAAGTGTGTTGTAGATAATATAAGTTTTCATGTTAAGAAGGGCGAAGTTGTCGGATTTTCAGGGCTGCAGGGAGCCGGAAGAACCGAGCTTGCGAAGTCGCTTTTCGGTAAAAGCTATGGAAGCCGTATTTCAGGAAAAGAATTTATCGCAAATAAAGAAGTGTTCCTTAACAGTGCCAGAGATGCTATTGTAAACGGTTTGGCATATGTTACAGAAGATAGAAAAACTGACGGACTTATACTTTCAGAATCAATTGCAAAGAATACTACACTTGCCCGAATGGAGAAGATAGCCGATAAAAAAGGTATTGTTGATATATCAAAGGAAAATACCGTTGCAAAAGAATATGTAAAAGCAATGAAAACCAAGACGCCGTCTATATATCAAAAGGTAGGGAATTTGTCAGGCGGAAATCAACAAAAAGTGTTACTGGCAAAGTGGATGTTTGCAGGTCCGGAGGTTTTATTCCTTGATGAACCCACAAGAGGAATAGATGTGGGAGCAAAATATGAGATTTACTCCATTATAAATGATATGGTAAAGGAAGGTAAATCGGTTGTGATGATTTCTTCAGATCTTACAGAGCTTTTAGGTATGTGTGACAGGATATATGTTATGAATGCCGGAAAGATAACAGGTGAATTCAGTGCCGAGGAAGCAACACAAGAAAAAATAATGAGTACAATACTAAAATCTGATTGTGCTGTGGTTAAATAGGAGGTTAAAGATGAATGCAAATAAATTTGTAAAAAAATACACTATGGTGCTTGCACTTTTAGTTGTGTTTGTATTCTTTACATATCTTACAGGTGGAAGACTTCTTCTTGCACAGAATATATCAAATTTACTTTTACAAAATGCATATGTTCTTATAATGGCTTGTGGAATGCTTCTATGTATACTTACAGGCGGTAATGTAGATTTATCTGTAGGATCGACACTTTGTTTATCGGCGGCACTTTCGGCAAAATTATTAAGTGTCGGAACAAATCCTTTTATTGCTATATTATTATCACTTGTAGTTGCATGCATTATAGGTATATGGCAAGGTTGGCTTATCGGATATGTACATATTCCACCTTTTATATGTACATTAGCAGGAATGTTTCTTTTTAGAGGAGTAGCAAGAGTAATACTTGATTCCAAGACTGTTGCCATTATGGATAAAAAGTTTCTTAGTCTGTTTACATCATATATACAAATACCGGGACTTGATGTAAATCAGAGAGTCATTTCGTCAATGGCAGTCGGAATAGTAGTTGCAATAGTAATCACAGCTTATACTTTTATTTCTGAACATAATAAAGTGAAGAAAGGCTATGACAGTGCAAGCATTACATCAACAGCGGTAAGAGTGGCCATATTTGATTTGGTAATATTATTTTATGCATATAAACTTATGAGTTATAAAGGCATTCCGATTATGCTTATATGGATACTTGTTGTAGTGGCAATATTTGCATTTATTACAAGTTCGACAGTTTTTGGAAGATATTTCTACGCTGTAGGTGGAAATGAAAAGGCAACAAGGTTGTCGGGAATAGACCCAAGGAAAGTTTATTTTTGGGCATACTTTTTAATGAGTCTTTTGGCAGGATTGTCAGGACTTCTAGTAGGAGCGCGTATCGGTTCTGTTGACGGAAATATGGGTAATTCATATGAGATGGATGCAATTGCGTCATGCTTTATAGGTGGAGCATCAGCGTATGGAGGTTTGGGAACGGTACAAGGTATAATGATTGGAGCTATACTTTTAGGTGTAATTAACCAGGGAATGTCAATACTCGGGTTACCCGATCAGTTCCAATACATTGTAAAGGGAGCCGTACTTTTAGGAGCGGTAGTCTTTGATGTGGTATCAAATCATAAAACGGGAAAATCATAAATGGTTGAAGTTAATAAGTACCGGATATCTTGTACTTGTAGCTATAGTATTTGTTCTAAACGGAACACAAAGTTAAAGCAATAATAAATAGTGACCTCTACTTGCTATATATTAGTAAGTAGAGGTATTTGTCGTATTATTTTTAAATACCGATGCCATATATAACATTAAATATTGTAAAATATAATATTAGTATATATTTAAATTAAAAGATAAGTTGTGGTAAAAGTAAGAATTGTTAGATTATATTTCTTAAATATGATTACCAATCCTGTTTTCTTCTCTCTTTTAATTTTATACAATATTTGATATAATTGGTAATCATAGAATACAAGGAGGCTTTTATGGCTGATACATTGGATATAAATAAAGAAGATAATATTGAGGCTGCCAAGGATAATAAGCTCGGTGAAGTAAAGATAGCTGATGAAGTAGTGGCTGTCATCGCAGGTATTGCCGCAACTGAGGTAGAGGGAGTTGACTCTATGGCTGGAAATATAACCAGAGATTTTATGGGTAAGCTCTCAGGAAGCAAGATAGCAAAGAGTATGAAAGGTGTAAATGTAGAAGTAAATGATGATAAAGTCTGTGTGGATTTATCTGTCAATGTAAGCTACAATTACAATATTCCTGAAGTAAGTGAGAAAGTTCAGGAAAGAGTGAAGAACGCTATTGAAAATATGACAGGACTTACAGTACTTGAAGTGAACATAAAAATAGCTACTGTTGTAGCAAAGTAATGAGGTCAGGTAAATATATAAGGCAAATAACTACTATGGGTATGCTTGTTGCACTTGCAATGGTTTTGGGATTTGTGGAAACACTCATACCTATAAACTTAGGCATACCGGGCATGAAACTCGGACTGGCAAATATTGTAGTGGTTATTGCATTATTTTTGTTTGACGTAAAGACTGCTGTTGTAGTGTCAATACTTAGAATTATACTTATAGCAATGACATTTGGAAATATGTCCATGATGTTTTATTCTATAGCAGGTGCAAGCCTAAGCTTGCTGAGCATGATCACAGTATCAAAGATTAAAAGTTTTTCACTTATAAGTGTCAGCATAATCGGAGGTATCATGCACAATGTAGGACAGATTATATGTGCGGCATTTGTGGTAAGAACTAACGGTGTGTTCACATATTTGCCTGTACTTATAATTGCGGGTTTGGTAAGCGGAGCACTGATAGGTATAGTTGCCGGACTTATTTTAGTAAGGCTGACAAACGTTAAAATCGGCTGAGAGTTATCGGTAGTCGGATGTATTTAATATACAAGCTTGATTTTAATCAGGCTTGTTTTTTAGAGAGTAAAGGAGAAAAATATGGCAAATACAAAGATTGATGTTATTTCAGGCTTTCTTGGTGCAGGAAAGACAACATTTATAAAAAGACTTGTAGAAGGTAATAAGGACAAGGGAAAAACAATAATAATAGAGAATGAGTTCGGAGAGATAGGTATTGACGGAGGCTTCTTAAAGAATTCGGGCATTGAAATCAAAGAGATGAACTCAGGCTGTATATGCTGTTCTTTGGCAGGAGATTTTGAGGCTTCACTGAGAGAATTGCTTGAAAAGTATTCACCGAACAGAGTCATAATAGAGCCTAGCGGTGTAGGTAAACTTTCAGATGTATTAAAGGCTGTATCAGATGTGGAAAAAGATTTACCGGTTGAGTCAAATTCCGCCGTTACAGTAGTAGATGTAAAGAAATGCAAAATGTATATGAAGAACTTCGGTGAGTTCTTTAACAATCAGATTCAGTTTGCAAATACAATAATACTTTCAAGAACAGACCTTGCAGATGATAAAAAGATTGAAGAGGCGGTTGCGCTTATAAAGGGTGTAAATCCTGAGGCAACTATTGTTACAACTCCGCTTGATAAGTTGAGTGATGAAAAGATAGAGGAGATGTTGTCAAAACCTATAGATTTAAAGAGTGAGTTGTTGGAGGAGTTGGCAAGGGAGCACGAGCACCATCATCATCACGACCATGATGAGCATTGTGAGCATGAACACCATCACGACCATGACGAACACTGTGAGCATGAGCATCACCACGGCCATGATGAACACTGTGAGCATGAGCATCACCACGACCATCATGACCACTGCGGATACGGACATGATCACCATGACCATCATCATGCAGACGATGTATTTGACAGTTGGGGCATGGAACAGGTACCTGCAATCAGTGAAGACAAGTTAAAGAGTATCTTGGACGGCTTTGCCGATGAAGAAAAGTACGGTGTTGTACTTAGGGCAAAGGGAATGATAAAGGATGCAAACAGTGACGACTGGTTCTACTTCGATTTGGTTCCGGGAGAGAACGATATAAGAAGAGGAGACGCCGAATACACAGGTAAGGTATGCGTTATCGGTGCAGGATTAAAGAGTGAAGAGCTGAAGAAGTGTTTTAGAGCATAGTGCTTGTTGAATGGAGATATTATGGAACAATTACCTGTTTTTGTCATCAACGGCTTTTTGGAGGCGGGAAAGACACAATTTATGAAATTCACAATGCAACAGGAGTATTTCAGAACTGACGGAAATACTCTTTTGATTGTTTGTGAAGAGGGTGAGGAAGAGTATGACGAAAAGCTGCTTGAATCCACTCATACGACTGTGAAATATATAGATGATATAAACGACTTAACTTTGCAAAAGATGGAGGAGCTTACCAAAGAGGTAAATCCTGAGAGAATACTTATAGAGTGGAACGGACTTTGGGAGCAGGATAAGCTTAAAATACCGGATATCTGGTTTATCAATCAGATGATTACCATATTTGACACATCAACACTTGATCTTTATATTAAGAACAAGGACTTGAAAGCATATATGGGTAAGATGTTAAGAAATTCGGAACTTGTAATCTGCAACCGAGCTGATGATATTGACGAGGATACACTTAGCGCATATCATCTTCAGATAAAGGCGATGGCTCCTAATGCCGAGATTATATTTGAAGGTGAAGAAGGCGAAATAACGGGAGATTTCAGTATAAACTTACCATATGATCTTGATGATGCAAAACTTGTCATAAAGTCTGAAGATTACGGCGTTTTCTATGTCGATACTATGGACAGACCGGAAAAGTATGACGGCAAAGAAGTAGAGTTTACGGCACAGGTTGTAAGACCGAACGGAATAGGTGATGATATACTTATAACCGGAAGAAGAGCAATGACTTGCTGTGAGGCGGATATTCAGTTTTTAGGTTTTGTATGCAAATATAAAGGAGCGAAGAACTTTAAAAATAAGGACTGGGTTAAGGTAAAGGGAAAAATCAAGTTCGAGATGAATAAACAGTATCGTGCAAAGGGACCTGTAATATATGCTGATGAGGTATTGCTTACAGGGCCGATAGACGGTTTGGTTCAGTTTTAGGAGGATTATGTCGGATTTAGAATTGCTGAATGAGGCAAAGAAGGCCGGAAAGATGGCATATGTTCCTTATTCAAAATTTAAAGTAGGGGCCGCACTTTTGACAAAGTCGGGGAAAGTAATACATGGCTGCAACATTGAAAATGCCGCCTATACACCTTGCAATTGTGCGGAAAGGACCGCTTTTTTCAAGGCAATATCGGAAGGAATATATGATTTTTGCAAAATAGCCGTTGTCGGAGGATTTGAAGATACCGGTTTTGACAATATGTGTACTCCATGTGGAGTATGCAGACAGGTGATGCAGGAGTTTTGCAATCCGAAAGAGTTTGAGATTATAATGTCTGACGGTGCAAATATAAGAAGTATGAAGTTGGAAGAACTGTTGCCTTTTGGATTTGGACCTGATAATCTGAATAAATAAAAATGATATAGGATGGTTTAATGAAAAAAACATTTTTAAATAAATTTATATTGGTTACTACATTGGGTGCAATACTCGTTACAGGTGCCGGAAGGAACTTATTCATAAAAGAAGTGAATGCATTTACAACTAAAAAAGGATATGTGGATGTAAGTAACTTAAATGTCAGATCAAAAGCAGGAACCGGAAACAATACTGTTGCAACGTTGCAAAGAAACACATCAGTCACTGTACTTGATGAGGTAAACAGTGACGGAATGTATTGGTACAAGATTTCATTTAATATAGGCTCCGGAGATAAGGAAGGATATGTAGCAAAGAGCTATATAAGAACCGAGTCCACAGCAAGTTATAAAACAGATGCAAATTTTGAGTCTTCAATTGCAGGCTTTCCTGAGAGTTATAAGAACAGACTTAGGGCATTACATGCCGAATATCCCAACTGGAAGTTTGTTGTACAGAATGTGGATATTCCATGGAATGAAGTAATAAAAAACGAATCGCAAGTCGGTCTGAACCTGGTATCAAAGGAAGCAAAGCCGTCTTGGAAATCAATGGAAAAAGGTGCATATGATTCAAAAAGCGGAACTTGGATAGGATATGATTCTGATAAGTGGGTATCTGCAAGTGAAGGTATTATAAGATACTATATGGATCCCAGGAACTTTCTTGATTCCACAAATATATTTCAGTTTTTAAACCATGGTTATTCCACAGGTGAGCAGACTGAAGAGGGTATTGAAAAGATGCTTAAAGGCACCTTTATGGAAAGTGAGTCAAGTAAAAAGACTGTCACTCAAGCAAGTGCGGCTGTTACACGAGCCACAGAAAAAAGTACAACAGCTAATAAAAGCAGTGAGACTTCAGCTGTAAAATCGGTTAAAGAAAGTAAAGGCAGTGTTGGCTATTCAAGTGCAAAAGCACCGGATGAGAGTACAAGTGCAAAAGAATATGTGAAGGTTGACGGTCCGATTGCAAACCCAAATGAAAGTGCACAGCTTGTGGGACCTATGGAAGAGCCCGAATCAAGTGTGGATTCTCCTGCTAAAGAAAGCGGCTCTGTTAATGAAAGTGATAAAGGTCCCGGATATACAGAGCCGGCAGCTACAACGGCTTATGTTCCGACAACAGAGTTTTCAGATCCTGAGCACGGACCTGGAGTGGTGAACGGTGATGCTATAAAAGAGAGTATCAGTTCATCAGACAGTATTTATGCATCAAGTGCGGCAACTGCAGAGACTGAAGATCCGAATGCACTCTCAAACGGAACAACTTATGTAGATATGATTATGGATGCCGCAAAGAAATCGGGTGTTAATCCGTATGTACTTTCAGCTATGCTTATACAAGAACAGGGTTATAAAGGAACTTCAGGGCTTATAAGCGGAGCCGGAGGTATATACAATTTCTTCAATATAGAAGCGTATCAGTCCGGAAATCAGTCGGCTACGGAGAGGGGACTTGCTTGGGCAGGAAGCGGCGATACATACCTCAGACCGTGGAATACAAAGGCTAAAGCTATAATAGGAGGTGCTTTGTACTACGGTAACAATTATGCAAAGGCGGGACAGAACTCATTCTATCTTAAGAAGTTTAATGTAATTGGAGATAACAGGTACAAACATCAGTATATGACCAATATAGAAGGTGCAAAGAATGAGGGTGCTATGCTTTCAAGAGCATACTCTGAAGAAGATAAGAACGGAGTATTTACATTCTATATACCTGTGTACAGGGATATGCCTGATATACCGGCTGCGATGCCTGACGGTAACTAAATATAAAGAGAGGAAAGTAATACTGTATTTACATAGTTTTATGCAGTAATGTCAGAGAATAAGATGAAGTATTTAAAAAATTCTAATGTAAATGTCATCATACCTTCTTTTTTACTTGCCCTAATATTTTCAATAGCATTGACTTTCAATGCTTTTGCTATGGGTATCAGTATAAGCTTTGCAGATGTTAATGCAACAGTGGGTGATGAAGTAAATTTGGTGATGACACTTTCGTCAAGTGACGGAAATATAGACAGTGCAACTGTGATGTTAAGCTATGATGACAGTGTACTTGATTTTGTAGGAGGAACCAATGCACAGGGCGGTGCCGGAAGCATAAAGGTAACATCAAATACCGGAACCAATTCAAGCAGTCAAAACTATTCTTTAAAGTTTAAGGCTAAGGCTGCCAAAGATACTACAGTAGTGGTAAGTTCATGGGAAGTCTACGACACCGATGCAAAGATGGCTACAATGCAGTCACAGGGTAGCGGTAAGATAAAAATAAAGGAGGCTGAAGTTGCTCCGAGTACAACTGCCGAGAGTACTGTAGAAAAGAAAAAGGAAGAGTCGACTACTGCTGCGGCAGATAAAAAAGACGCTTCACTTTCATCTTTGAAGGTCAGCCCGGGAAAACTTACTCCTGATTTTAAGAGTAATATAAAAAATTATGATATGAATGTTGCCGGAAATATTTCAAATATTGCGGTAAGTGCAAAGCCGAGACAGGACGGTTCAAAAATTGTTATTACAGGAAATGACAATCTTGTGGTAGGTGTCAATGCGGTAACGGTAAAGGTAACTTCACCTGACGGGTCTGTGGTGGAAAGTTACATCATAAATGTAAAGAAAAGTGAGATGAAAAAGACTCAGGAAGAGTCGACAACTGCCGAAGAGAATGTTGTTGCCGAGAGTGAAGGTGAAAGTAAAGATTCGATAGATATTGTTTCTACAGACAACGGTCTTACCATCGGAGGAATAGATTATCAGGTGTCCGACTCATTTGATAAGAATATTTTGCCTGAAGGTTTTGAGGAATCTACATTTACATATAAGGGCAGAGAAGTAAAAGCCGGTAAGATGAAGAATCAGGATGTATATATCTTATATCTTGTAGGTAATGACGGTTCGGGAGATTTTTATATCTATGACGATGCTTCAGATAAATGGTCTGTATACACTCAGATAGATACCAATACAAAAAGTATTACTGTAATGCCTCTTGATAAGGGTGTGGAAGTACCTAAGGGATTTATTGAGAGTATATTGGTCATAAACGGCAAGAAGATTCGCGGTTGGATATGGGGCAGTGACAATGAAAAGAGATACTGCGTGGTATATGCTATGAATTCCGACGGTAGAAAGGATTTTTACAGATATGATATGGAAGAAGGCACTATACAAAGATATTTTGTAGACCCTAATGCCGATACCGGAGTGTCAAAGGCTGAATACGATGTACTTGAAAAGAAGTACGAGAGAAGTAATGAATGGCTTAGAAATGTAATAGCTTTGGTAATTATATTGGCTGTATTTGTAATAATACTGCTTATTTCAAAGGCTCCAAATAAAAAGAAGACTAAAAAGGTAAGTAAGAAGGTTACAAAAAAGAAGAAGAATAAGAGTAACATAACAAAGAATGTAGATCTTATTTCAGACAAAGATCAGGATGAGGAGGCTCCTCTTGAATATATGCCTCTGGGACAGAAAAAGGAAGAGGTAAATGAGACAAGAGAGAATCAGTCCGATACAGATGACGGATTTGCCGAAGTAGATATATCTGACGAAACGGATGAATCGCCGGAGATAAAGGATGAGCAAAAAGAAGAAATAAAATCTGAACAAACGGATGAAGAGTCAAAGGAAGAACAAAAGAAAAAAGATTCGGATGACTTTGAGGATGTAGATGTTTAAAAAAGGGGCTGTTGCAAAAGCAACAGCCTATTTTTGTATTGTTTATTTCTTATTTCCGTATTTTGCTTCTGTGGTAAGACCTATACCCAGTTTACTTATAGTTTTCATATCAATATCGGAAAGCATTACACTTGAATGCATCTGAAGTCCTTTTAACTTTGGAATAGCATGCAGAGCTTTTCTTGCATTTTCATCCGTTGCGGCGGATATGGAAAGTGCAATAAGTGCTTCGTCTATATGAAGTCTTGGGTTGGAGCCGCCAAGATAAGTGGTTTTCAACTCTTGAACAGGTGATATAACAGTAGGTGAAATAAGCTTGATTTCATCGTCAACTCCACTGAGCGCTTTAAGTACATTCAATATAAGAGCGGCGCTTGCACCGAGAAGTTCCGATGTCTTACCTGTGATAAGTTCGCCGTTTTCAAGTTCCATTGCAGCTGCGGGAAGTTGTGTTGTCTCAGCCTTTAAAAGTGCGGCGGATACGACCTTTCTGTCGTCAATGCTTGTCTTTGCCTGCTGCATAATAAGTTCAAGCTTATAAACTTCATCAGCTTTACATTCACCCTTGGCAAATCTGCAAAGTGAATTATAGTATCTTCTTATGATTTCCTGTTTGCTTGCTTCTCTGCATACCTCATCGTCTATAATACAGTTTCCGGCCATATTTACGCCCATATCAGTAGGTGATTTGTATGAGCACTCACCGAATATTCCCTCAAAGATAGCCATAAGTACAGGATAAATTTCAATATCTCTGTTGTAATTTACTGTGGTTTTGCCGTATGCTTCAAGGTGGAACGGATCAATCATGTTCACGTCATTTAAATCGGCGGTTGCAGCCTCATATGCAAGGTTTACAGGATGTTTTAGCGGAAGATTCCATATCGGGAAGGTCTCAAATTTTGCATATCCCGCTTTAACTCCTCTTTTATTTTCATGGTAAAGCTGTGAAAGACAGGTTGCCATTTTTCCTGAACCGGGACCCGGAGCTGTAACTATTACAAGCGGTCTGGATGTTATTATATAGTCATTCTTACCGTATCCTTCTTCACTGACTATATGTGACACATTGCTTGGATATCCGTCTATCAAGTAAAGTCTGTAAACTTTTATACCGAGATTTTCAAGTCTTTCTTTAAATGTATCCGCACTCTTTTGTCCTGAGTACTGTGTAATGCAAACACTTCCCACGAAGAGTCCTTTACCGCGGAATGCGTCTATAAGCCTTAAAACATCAGCATCATAGGTGATACCGTGGTCTTCACGAATTTTATTCTTTTCTATATCAATTGCAGATATGGAAATAATAATTTCAGCCTGATCCTTCAGCTGAAGAAGCATTCTAAGCTTTGAGTCAGGCTCAAACCCCGGAAGTACTCTGGATGCGTGGTAATCGTCAAAAAGCTTTCCACCAAACTCAAGGTAGAGTTTGTCACCGAAACTTGCAATTCTTTCCTTGATATGCTCTGACTGTGTCTTCAAATACATTTGATTGTCAAAACCAACCTTCATAATATGCCTTCCTTTGTAAAATTGAACTATAAAAATCAAAGACCCATTATAGCACTTTTCAATACAAGATAAAAGGGAGAAAATAGATTTTCTTATATAGTAAGTAATAAATTTTTATCTAAATTTTAAAGAATAAATCTAAAAACATATATATTTTTAATACGGCTAAAGTGATATACTAAGGCGACTAAGAAAGAAAGCAGGTTAGCATATGAAAAAGCAAATTTTAGTAACTGTAATCGGATTGGCGATTGTTTTGGGAGCATGTTCAAATAAGGCAAATAATGCGGACAAGGCAGGTGAAAGTACTACTGTGGCTACAGACAATACAACTGTAGACAATACCGATACTACAGAAACAAGCATAGTTTTAAGTAAGGCAAAGATTCATCTTAAATATTCAAACTTGGCGGATAATGAAACAAGAGACAGAGTAAAGAATGCACTGGCAAAGGCAGGTCTGAGTGAGGATAAGATAAATAAGTTTTTTGAGGCTGTAGACGAGTACAACAATGCTGTAGGAAGTAAAAATCTTGTACAGGAGATGACAAGTATTGAGGCTGCATTCCCTACATTTGATCAAGATAAACTTATAGATGCATGGCTTAATAATAATCAAGGCTTTGTGGGCAGAAACTGTAGGATAACATCATATTCTTTGATGGGAGATTTTATTAAGGTTGGAAATAAAACTCCGGGAGATACCACTATGTTATTCAATGATTTTGCCGCAATAGATGCCAAAAAGATATTTGATGGTGTGGACAAAGAAAAGTTTGATACGATATTCTCATATATAGATGTAAACAATACACATGATACAAATGAACTTGCCGATGAGATAGTGAAGTCATGGAATGATAAGCAGATTTCATTTGACAATGACAAGATGCATATGATTTCAGTATTTATGACTATGGATGACGGCAAGAATGCGGTTCAGGAGTTTATAGGACATACCGGTATTTTGGTAAATGACGGAGATAAATATCTGTTTATTGAAAAACTTGCATTTGAATTACCGTATCAGGTAGAGGAGTTTGACAATCTGCAGGATGTTAATGACTATTTGATGGGTTATTATGACAATGATGCGGAGGGACTTACCGCAAAGCCTATTGTATTTGAAGACAATCATGTTATGAAAGAGTACAGAGTGTTAAAATAATACTTGCATTTATTAAGTTATTTTGTTTAAATAATATCATGGTCAGAGGTTGATTATATCGGTACCTGATATAACTTTGGAAACTTGGTGTTCTTAAGCGTTTTGACCGAAATATTATTATTATAGAGGTGTTATGGCTGAGAGAGTAAATATATTAAAAACAGACTATGAAATGGATCGCACCGACTGGACACAGGTCGTGTCTGCTGTATTTGGAGGTATGCTTCGTGTACAGGATATGATCGAGATGTATGTAGCAAAGGGACAGGGCTGGAATGTGGACTTTGCTACACATAAAATAAGAATCGGTAACAGCACATATCCGATTCAATTCATCGGAAGTGAATCAATCCGGTCAAATGATTGGCTATGGGGCTGGAAGAATATAAACGGTTTTGATGACAGTCTGCTTGAGCTTGTGGATGAGGCAAGATCTTTC
>NZ_CALLVU010000137.1 GCF_938015485.1 uncultured Lachnoanaerobaculum sp.
TTACAAGGGCGCACTTATACACCCTAAAGGGTGTGTGCGTTCTCCGAAGGCTCTTAGCAGAGAGCATATCAGCTAAAGCTGATACAGGGGAGGTACACTCCCCTACGGAAATAAATTTCCTACCCCTTATGTACTTCCCAAAAGAAATCGGATAAAAGTTATCCGATTTTTTTAGGAAGTCTTATCCATCGCCACCATACCCATATCAGAAAAGAGAGGAGGTTTTCTCTTATGGCGATATATCATCTTTGCATAAAGATTATCTCAAGAAGTAAAGGCAAAAGTGCAGTAGCAGCTTCCGCTTATCGAAGTGGCGAAACAATAAAAAATGAGTATGACGGAATAGTACATGACTTTACAAGAAAAGGCGGAATAACCCATACAGAAATTTTATTGCCGCAAAACGCACCACAGGAATTTTCAGACAGAGGAACATTATGGAATAGCGTCGAGAGAATAGAAAAAAGTAAAAATTCTCAGCTTGCAAGAGAAATAGAAATTGCCCTACCAAAAGAATTAGACAATGAAAAACAAATTGAACTTGTACAAGAATATGTAAAAGAAAATTTTGTAAAAGTCGGTATGTGTGCCGATATTGCCTTACATGATAAAAATGACGGAAACCCACACGCTCATATCCTACTTACCATGCGACCGTTAAACGAAGATAAAACATGGGGAGCAAAATCAAAAAAGGAATATATCCTTGATAAAAATGGCGAGAAAGTAAAACTCAAAAACGGAAATTACAAAACAAGAAAAATAGATACAGTAGATTGGAATGAGCAAGACAAAGCAGAAGAGTGGCGAAAAGCATGGGCAGATATTACAAACAAATATCTTGAAGAAAACAGCATACATGACAAAGTGGATCATCGCTCTTATCAAAGACAAGGCATAGAGCAAATACCGACCATTCATTTAGGAGTATCAGCAAGTCAAATGGAGAAGAAAGGCATAGCCACCGACAGAGGAAACATCAACCGAGAAATCAAACATCAAAACAAGATATTAAGAGAAATTGCAAGAAGAATAAAAGCCTTAATGAGATGGATAAGGAGTTTAACGAAAGATAAAAATAATGATGCGTCAAAAGACAAACAGTACGATATATCTTTACAATCCACCACCCCACCAAAACAAAATGATTTAACAGATATACTCTCCCATATCATAAAAGAAAATGCAGATAATAGTAATATAAACTTAGAAAAATATATTGAAAGCTATCAATTTCTTAAAGAGAAAAATATTACATCAATACCCGAATTGAAAGAATGTATATCAGCATTAAGAGATAAGAACTACAAGACTACAAGACTACAAGAGCCATAAAAGATACCGAAAAGAAAACCAATGACAAAATAGAGCTTATCGAGCAAGCAGAAAAATATTTGAAACATAAAGACACCTACAAAGCTTATACCAAGTTAAAGAAAAGCAAGCAGGAAGATTTTTATAACGAACATACAGCAGAGATTATTTTATTTAAGAGTGCCAAGAAATATTTGAAAGAACATTTAGGAGAAAGTAAAACTTTAAGTATATCCAAATGGGAATTAGAAGTTGCTACTTTGAAGAAAGAGAAAAATAGCCTATATAATCAAATATTGGAGATACGAGAGGAAGTAGGACAAGCAGAAAAAGTTAAAACCTGTATAGAGCAGTTACAGGAACAAGAAAAGCGACCATCACAAGTAAAGAGTAATGAGTTGGAACTATAAAACTTGGCTTAAATATGGTATAATATTGTAAATATTAAGGAAAACAAATTGGAATTTGTTTTCCTTGAGTTCCTTGATTTTCACTTTTGTCCAATTTTTGAATATATGGAGGTAATTTATGGAATATAAAGAAATAAAATTAAACGTTTCAAATAATAAAATCAGAGAATATAAGCAATTTGAAGGCATGAAATTATATTCTGATTTTTTCAAATCTGAAGACGGAAGAAAATTAACTAATAAAAGAGTATATGTTACAAGAAAACAAAATTATGTTTATTATGAAAGAACGGATGTAAATTGGAATTATTGGTCAAATAAAGATAGTTATAATCCAGATTTTATTCCAGATAATGTTGAACATGATATTATTTTTGAGATTTCTTCAGAACTAAGCACCTTTAGTAAACATTTAGGAAAAGAACTGATTGAAAAAATAGAGTTAAAATATAAAAATGGAGAGATTTTAGAAATATTAGACATTTAATCCACTGGTTTAATTAGAGTAATTATTAAAATATAAGATCTTTATACTCATATATTCAAATCTCCGTTTGTCGAAGTAAAACAATTAAATATAAACAATAATATAGCAACTTACAAAACAGTAAATCAAATTGGTTTACTGTTTTTTCTTTGCTCAAAATTAGAAAGAAAGGAAAACAGATAAAATGAAAAACATAGAAGAAAAAATTTTAATGGCAGATGAAGAAATCAAGCAGTTACAAAACAAAAGAAAAAAACTCATCAGCCAACAGAAACAGGAAGAAAGAAAAAAGAGGGATAAAAGAATATATGAAAAGGGAGCAGTCTTTGAAAGTATATTTACAGAAAGCAAGAACTTAACCAAAGATGAATTTTATCAGCTAATCACATCACTAATTCATAAAGAAGAAGCTAATCTCAAAATACAAAAATTCATAGAGAAAAGAGAACAAATAGAAAATCAATATATAGAAAACCAAGATGAAGAAACAGAGATAGAAGAATAGTCCCTTGTTTACAAGGGCGCACTTATACACCCTAAAGGGTGTGTGCGTTCTCCGAAGGCTCTTGCAGAGGGCATATCAGCTAACGCTGATACAGGGGAGCTACACTCCCCTACGGAAATAAATTTCCTACCCCTTGTGTACTTACCAAAAGAAATCGGATAAAAACAATCCGATTTTTTTAGTAAGTCTTATCCATCGCCACCTTGCCCACATCAAAAAGAGAGGAGGTTTTTTCTTATGGCGATATATCATCTTTGCATAAAGATTATCTCAAGAGGTAAAGGCAAAAGTGCAGTAGCAGCTTCCGCCTATCGAAGTGGCGAAAAGATAAACAACGAGTATGACGGCATAGTCCATGACTTTACAAGAAAAGGAGGAATAGCCCATACAGAAATCCTATTGCCACAAAATGCACCACAGGCATTTTTAGACAGGGGAACATTATGGAATAGCGTAGAGAAAATAGAAAAGAGTAAAAACTCACAGCTTGCAAGAGAAATCGAAATTGCTTTACCTAAAGAACTAAATCGAGAAAAACAGATTGAACTTGTTAGGGAGTATGTAAAAGATAATTTTGTAAATGTTGGTATGTGTGCCGACATTGCCTTACACGATAAAAATGACGGAAACCCACACGCACATATCCTACTAACAATGCGACCGTTAAATGAAGATACAACATGGGGAGCAAAATCAAAAAAGGAATATATCCTTGATGAAAACGGAGAAAAAGTAAAACTTAAAAACGGCAATTACAAAACAAGAAAGATAAATACAACGGACTGGAACGAGCAAGAAAAGGCTGAGCAGTGGAGGAAAGCATGGGCAGGTATTACAAACAAATATCTTGAAGGAAACAGTATACAGAACAAAGTGGATCATCGCTCTTATCTAAGGCAAGGAATAGAACAAATACCGACCATTCATTTAGGAGTATCAGCAACCCAAATGGAGAAGAAAGGCATAGCGACGGACAGAGGAAATATCAACCGAGAAATCAAACATCAAAATGCGATTTTAAGAGAAATCTCAAGAAGAATAAAAGCCTTGTTAAATTGGATAAGGGGAATTGGCAAAGAAGAAAAAACAGAAACAGAAAATACAAAGTCCGCCCTCCCACCCAAAGAAAACCTATTATCTGTTTTTGAAAATCTTATCCGTAACAATGCAGATAACTATAATGCAGACTTAGAAAAATATATTGAGAGTTATCAGCTACTTAAAGAGAAAAACATCACTTCATTATCGGAGTTAAAAGGAAAGATACTTGCTTTAAGAGATAAGAACTACAAGACTACAAGAGCCTTAAAAGATGTTGAAAAGAAAGTGGATGATAACACCAAACTTATCGAACAAGCAGAGAAGTATTTGAAGCATAAAGACGTCTACAAAGCCTATACAAAATTGAAGAAAAGCAAACAGGAATATTTTTACAACGAACATGTCGCAGAGCTTATTTTGTTTGAGAGTGCTAAGAAATATCTGAAAGAGCATTTAGGAGAAAACAAGACCTTAGCCATCAGTAAATGGAAATCAGAACTTATCAATTTGAAGAAAGAGAAAAAGAGCCTATACAATCAAATATTAGAAATACGAGAAGAAGTTGAACAAGCTGAAAAAGTTAAGAACTGTATAGAGCAGTTACGGGTACAAGAAAAACAACTATCACAGGTAAAGCGGAATGAGTTAGACATATAAAACTAATTAAAAATATGGTATAATATTATAAATGTCGAGTGAAACAAACTTGAATTGACCGAGCTCTTTGAGTGAGGGATACTTTTTGTCCGAAGGGCAAGAAGGTGGAACTGAGAAGAATAAAAACAATCGAGATTGTATGCCCGGACAAGGAAAAAATAGTCTGGCAGGTGGAATGCCTGTTTGGTAAGCCTACGTGCCTGTTTATTTGACGAGAAAGAACGAGCGCCCTTGCTTGAGACATTTGATGTGGCTTATTTTTATGCTATACTTAAAGTGAGTAGAAACTAACTGCGTAGCTCGATATGGATAGAAGGTGGGATTATGGTATTCAAAGCAATAGGTGACAAAGCAAATCCAGTTATCCTTTTTTTCCACGCAATGGGGGTGACTGGGGAAAGCAGCATGCCAGTTGCAGAGAAAATGTCAGATAATTTTTATTGCGTTATGCCGACGTCAACAGTGTATTGTTCCAGGCAGAAATATCGCGGTAAAAAAGACGAGGTACAGCAAATTGTACGATTTTTGGAAAAACAGGGAATTAAAGAGATAGAACTTGTAGTTGCATCTTCGATTGGTGCAGATCTTGCACTGGCATTCCTGACAGATGCAAAAATACCGGTGAAATATATATTTTTTGACGGCGGGCAGTTTGCACAGATCGGAAAGGTGACTCGCAGGATTATGGTTCCGTTTTTATATCTGGCAATTAAAAGCTTGTACTGGTCAAAAGGAAAGACATTGAAAAAAATCATGTGGTGCGATGATGAAAAAATCAAGCCTTACTTTATAGTTGCGGGAAAGAATCTGACATATGGAAATCTGAGAAGGCAGTTGACAGACAGCCTGGAAGATAAACCACTTCCGAAACTGTCAGAAGAATTGCAGAAACATACATTCTGGGAGTTCGGAAGTAAAGAAGAACATTTTAAATACAGAAATGTAGTTATGCAGACCTATATACACGGTAATTTTCCGGTTTTTGAAGGATTCAACCATATGCAGTATCAGATTCGGGAGCCGGAAGGATTTGCGAGAATGCTGGAAACGATTATTGTAACAGGTAGATTTTCTAACCCGGTTGTTAAGAAGGCATAGAAAAGGAGAAATTGATAATGGTTATTCTTACAGAGCAGATAGAGATTCCAGCTCTCTATGAGAAAATGGAGGCATGAACCGCTAACTTTGAGGAAGAGTTTGTGAAATGGAGTCCCTACCACATCGAATGCAATCTCTATAACGGGAACTATCAAGTGGGAAGCAAGATCCGCTTCCGCGAGATTGTTATGGGGCTGGACTATGATGTTACAGGCACGATTACGGAATGCGAACAGGATGAGAACCATTTCCGCATTGTATTCCGGAGCGACAAGAAGACGGCGTTCATCACCTTTGAAGGAAAAAGAACCGAAACAGGATGTCATTTTTCTCACACAGAGGCTTTCGGCATGACAACGCCGGTAATTGGGGCGATCATGAACTTCCTGATCTTTAAGGTGTTTTTTAGGAAAAAGGCAAACTGGCAGCTTATACGGGATGATATGATTTTAGATAACAGGTATTTATACGAGATTCTGACTGAAGGAAAATACCCGGAAAGAATTCCGCTGGACAAGCTGATGGCAGAAAGTGAAACTTGATAATATGAATTTGGAAAAATATCTTAGAGAAACACGTATGCTTGATTATTCAAATTCGTCCATTCAAGAACTCATCAAAAGCAGAGGATGGAAGGAAATAGAGGACTTTGAACGAATCAAAAGCATCTACAATTTTGTTAGAGATGAGATTTTATTTGGATACAATATGGATGATGATATCCCCGCTTCCAAGGTTCTTTCTGATGGTTATGGACAATGTAATACCAAGGGGACATTGTTTATGGCACTGCTTCGTGCCTGTGATATTCCGTGTCGAGTACATGGGTTTACAATCGATAAGAAATTACAGAAAGGTGCTATGACAGGACTTGTTTATAAAAGAGCACCGCAGAATGTCTTCCATAGCTGGGTTGAGGTTTATTTTGAAGAAACCTGGTACGAACTTGAGGCGTTTATATTAGATAAGCAATATCTTGAAAAGCTGCAGGCTATGAATACAGACTGCGTCGGTGGTTTTTGTGGTTATGGTGTTGCAGTTAAGAATTTTCAACATCCGATTATTGATTTCAATAGGAATAATACATATATACAAAGCGAGGGAATCAATCAGGATTTTGGTGTCTATGATTGTCCCGATGATTTGTTAAAAGAACATAATCAGGAATTATCACTGATAAAAAAGGTTGCTTATAGGTATTACGGCAGACATATGATGAATAGAAATGTGAGAAAAGTCCGAAACGAATAGTACAGATTCCAGTTTGTAGAATTAAGAAAATCGGGAGTTATAAGGAAAAGATATGAATACAACTGTACAGTTGCTTCCTCTTGAATGCAGTGATAGAGAACAGTTTATTTCGGATAATCAAGAAGCTTTTAATTATGGTGCGATGGAAGAATTCGGTCTTAGAGACAACCATTTCGAGGAAGAGGGACAAATCATTTCACGGGATACGATTGAGCAGTCCATTGACGGTGGCGAAGCCTACCGCATTGTATTGGACGGGCAAAAAGTCGGTGGCATAGTAATCAAAGTTGACGGCGAAAAAGGTGATCTCGATCTTCTTTTTGTTTCTCCGGCTGTCCATAGCAAAGGCATCGGATATGCCGCTTGGTGCGCTGTCGAAAAACTACATCCGGAAGTGAATGTGTGGGAAACGGTAACACCGTATTTTGAAAAGAGAAATATTCATTTTTATGTTAATCGTTGCGGCTTTCACATTGTGGAGTTTTTTAACAAATATCATCCAGATCCAAATGATCCGGAAATGTGTGCCGAAGAACTGGACGAGCAGTTCCCAGACGGAATGTTCCGGTTTGAAAAGGTCATTCGGTAACTTCCAGTTTGTCAAAGTAAAACAATTAAATAAAAACAATAATATAGCAACTTATGAAACAGTAAATCGAAAAAGGTTTACTGTTTTTTCTTTGTCTAAAAATGGAAAGGAGGACACATGGAAGAAGAAAAAAGAGATATAAAAAAACTACAACATAAACAGCTAATAATGGATATTGGAAAAACAAAATATACTGTAAATCTACATTTTAAGCAAGGCACAGGCGAAACATACAAAGATAAAATACTGAAGTTAATCAAGAGAGAAACAGAGAAGATATAAATTTATCAAAGAAATTTTGTTTATGTCCTTGACAAATCTTCCCAAATGAATCTGATGACTCATATCCAAATTTGAAAGCAACATCAATAATTTTTTCATCCGTATTTCTTAATATAACGGCTGCTTCCGTCAATCTTCTGCTTCTTAAATATTCTGAAAGCGTTGTTTCAGTCAGAATAGAAAACAAGCGACTGAACATTGAATAAGAGTATCCGGATAACTGAGTTACTTTCTTTTCGTCAATTTCGTCATCAAGAACTGTTTCAAAATAATCAATCGTATCGTTAAACGACTTGATAATATTCATTTCGATTTCCCCTTTCCTTCCGTTTATTTTAGTATATAGGAAGATTTCTTTTCTTACCCTACAGTATTCATACAAATTTTATAGGTTTCATTTCATAAAAAATTAGACCTTGCTAATCTCGCCAATTAATTGTTGTCCAAATGCATAATTCTTTTCGCCAAGATGGTATCTCTCCATCCTTATGTCTTATAAAAGTTGTTACATGGCATGAGATAGTATAGTGGCTCAGCTGTCAAGACAAAAAATTCAGATTTTTATAATGATATAAAATCAAATTCCATTTAAAGAATTTCATCTCTCATAGATTCACTCATTATAAAATACTCCATATCCCCGCTGTTCCAAATATACATAATAGCGGATACAGGATTTTTCCCTTCTTCCCAAAGCCATCCTGAATAAGTAGTTGAATTTCCAAAGTAACCTTCTGTAATAATCTCAAACTCACAATTTTTATGACTTTCCATAAATTCCTCTAAAGAAACTGCATTACCCATAAAATGTCCTTTACCTAAGGTTTTATTAAAAATCAACACACTGCAAAGCCTTAGATCACAATCTTTAAAACAGACTTCACCCTCGTGTACTACTTCTTCGTTGTTTACATATTGAAATAATGAATCAACCTTAAGGTTAAGCATTTTATTATGGAATTTTATTTCCTTTACTCTGCTACCGTTAAGGCTGAAAACAATATTTTTTTGTCTGATAAATTTATACATGGTCCTCCATCGGTTAAAAAACTATATTACATGCACTCCTATACACCCAACAAACACTTTCTTTACAAAAGATTTGAAAGTGACCTCATTACAAGGTCAATATCCTGATTTTCCAGCTCCTGTATCACATGTAAATATGTTTTCTGAGTAGTAGTCATACTTGCATGTCCGAGCCTTCTTGCTACACTGGCGATAGATACTCCTGCATATAACAAAATAGAAGCATGTGTATGACGAAGCCCATGCACAGAGATAACCGGAATATTCAGCTTCTTACAATACCTCACCAAAATATCGTTAACTGTAGAATTATAGACATTATTGTCCCTTACAAATATAGGCTTATCTGCAGGCAGATCCTTTACAAGTGTTGCAAATTGCATCACCACCTGCCAGTCAATCTGTATCTTTCGCACTGATGATTTGTTTTTTGTAGGTGAAAAACCTCCACCCTCCTTATAATTCCAAGTCTTATTCACCGATACGGTCTGATGTGCAAAATCAAAATCATTCGGTGTAATCGCAAGGCCTTCTGAAAATCTCATTCCCGTCTTTGCCAAAAGTAAAATGAACCAATCCCAACTCACTTCATCTGAAAGAGTCAAACTCTTTAAAAGACTGTGAAGTTCAAATTGGTTCAAATACTTAACCTTCTTTTTTGACGGAATCTTCCCCTTGATAATAACCTTCCTTGTAGGATCTCTCGGCACAAGCCCCTCATCCACCGCATCCAGTATAGCTCCCTTTAGCTGGTGATGAAAATCCATAGTCGTCTGACGCTCATGCTCCTTGGCATAATCATTGATAATCTGCTGATATTCAACTCTTGATATATCACATAGTCTAAGCTTCGGTGCCAGTTTCTCCACCCATATAAGACTCATCTTATACTTTGACAAAGTTACATCCCTGATAGCACCTTCCTTATATATTGCTATCCATTCCTTATAAAAATCCTTCAATAAATCTGTTGATTGAAAATCCTTAGGCATATTTCTCCTTCCTTACGATGAAGGACCTGTCTAAGGATACTATAAATATTTGATATTAAGTTAGGTCTTCACCGTCAGGATCTTTAATATCTATATCATATAAAATATAGTCTCTCAATAATTTTTCAGCATTATTTCTGACTACAAACGGCGGAAGCTTCTTTCCCTCAATCTTAATATAATATTCCGTTGCCGGCTCATTTGCTATTGACTTTTTCAATGCATCATATCTTCCGAACTCATCAAGATTTGACTCGGTCACCTTTGATTTTTTTATATCAACAAGTAAACTTTCTTCAACCCCCAGATATTTTACAAACTTTTTTATTTGTGACATTTCCTTATTCTTTGCATACATCACGATATAGTCCCTAAAAGTCATATCTTTGCCAAGCTTTGCATCTCCGGATTGTATATCATGAAGAAAAATATTTGCATACTTTTGTTCCTCCTGTGAAAGCATTGCAAAAGATTTATGAAGCTCCTCAAGTGTAGCCTCCCTCTCTTCCTTACTTACATTAGGATCATAAAGCTGTTTTTGCCACTTCTCAAATCTGGAGTTCATATAATCATTATCTATAATACCTGTATTTTGCTCGCTTAGATATGGATCAACAGTAAATGTAACATCATTATCATCTCCACCTGTAGAATCTGTAGGTTTACTTAGTTCCTTATATCTTTGCAAAAGTATATTATAATCTTCTTCACTTGTAATTACTGTGATAATACCTTTACGATTATCCTCATCATCAATCTTGACAGAATACTCTTTTATATCCCAGCTAAATCCTTGTATTTTTGCAGCCTGTAAATATGTGGAAAACTCTCTGAAAAGCTTTGCAAACTTTGCCTTGGACTCCGTATCATCAGGAAGCTTTTGCATATCGGTAATATTTGCCTGCTTAAACACAGCCTCCATATCCTTAAACGATATATTCATATGCTCTATATTATCAGGCAGATGATCCGCAAAAAGTCCTTGAGGCCTGTCTCCGGAATAAAGCTTCATGGCGTTTTCTATATTATTTTTCATTGTATGCGGCATTCTATAGTATTTTATAGAGCCGAAAGGTTTTTCATTTATATTAAAAAGTCTGTTTGTTCTTGAAAATGCCTGTATAAGATTTTGATATTCCAAGATCTTGTCAAGATACAATGTATTTACCCACTTTGAATCAAAACCTGTAAGCATTTGATTTACAACTATCAATAAATCAAGCTGAGATTTTTCTTTCATGCGAACAAACTGTCCCTTGTGAGCGAGTCTGTCTGATACTTCCAACTTGAATTTTGCATATCTTGCAATATCCCAGTTTGTAGAATACCAATCATTGTAATCATTAAGCATTTCTACAATACCGTCCTCTTTTTCCAAAGCCTTATCACCGCTTGCATTATCAATAGTCGGATCAAACAGACCCGTTACCTTCAAATCAGGATATATTTTACGAAACTTCCTGTAATAACTTATTGCTTCAGGTATACTTGAAGTTGCAAAAATGGCATGAAACTTATTATTTCGGCTCAAAGTAAGCCAATTTTTCTTTATATTATCAACTATACTGTACTGATACTTGTCATTTTCCCAAGCATCTTTCTTTATATAATCCTCAATACCCTTTTGATATGTGCCGTCTTCAAGTAATCTTCCTGCCATAGGAACTTCCGATGCAGTCATAAATCTATAATATATCTTTTGCATCTTCGGATCTGATATAGCTTCCTCCTCAGAACTTGCACCGGCTTGCTCTATAGCCACCTTTTTTCTAAGTTCGATATAAGGATATACACACACCATAGTAGGATCAAATCCAAGTACATTCTTGTCACGAATACCGTCTGCAATGCTGTATCTGTGAAGTTCATCACCGAAGATATCTGTTGTGGTACTCAAGCTCTTTTCATTCTCAGAAAATACTGGTGTTCCTGTAAAACCGAAGAACAGAGCATTTGGAAAAGTACTCTTTATTGTTATAAGCATGTCTCCAAATGTGGAACGGTGGCACTCATCAATAATAAATACCACTCTTTTATTACGCATATCTTCAATATCCTTAGCACGCATCCTGCCAATCTCATCTTCCTTAATCCTACTCATCTTCTGAATAGATGAAACTATTAAAGTATTCTTAGGATCGGTACTCTTCAGCTTTGAGATAAGCATATTTGTGTCATCAGTACCCTGAACATCATCTACATTATCGGCAAATCCTTGATATTCTGTTAAAGATTGTGTTCCAAGCTCCTTACGATCCATCAAAAATACAACCTTATCGGCATCTTTTGAATTAGCTATAAGCTGTGCCGACTTAAACGATGTCATGGTTTTTCCTGAACCTGTAGTATGCCAAATATATCCGCCTCTTTGATTATTATCCTTCCAATCATTCCTTGATACTCTGTCGGAGATCTTATTTGATGCATAGTACTGATAACTGCGCATTACCTTAAGTACACCGTCACCTCCGTCAGCTACAGTGTAAAAACCTATAAGCTGATGTGCCATAGGAATTGACAAAAGCCTTTCCACAACATCTTTCCAATAGTTAATCGGTTCATTATTGGCATCAGCCCAATGGAAATAAAAATCAGGCTTGAAATCACCATCCGGTCCCGGATTTGCAAAATAAAGTGTTTCATCAGGATTCATAGCCACAAATACCTGAACAAGTGCAAATAATCCCGTAAATACACCCTCATAGGCATACTTTTTGATTTGATTTGCCGCCTCCGCTACAGGAACACCTGATCTTTTCAGCTCAATATGAAAAACAGGCATACCGTTGATAAGAAGCATCAAATCTCCACGCCTATCCTGACGAACGCTGTCCTTTCTAAAAAACTTAGGCTGCTGCACTATCTGATATCTGCTCTGTCCTGCCGCTATCTCATTTCTGTCATAAATTTTCAAACTGACCTCTTTATTGAAATGAAGTTTATCTTCAGGATTCTTTCTCGTGATGGACACAGTTTTTCCATTGATAAAACTGTTAAGTGCCAACGGAGTCTTAAGCTCTCTGATTTTTTCTATCAGTTCATCCATCTCCTCATCTATTAGAGGAATATTGTTTAACCTGTCAATATCTCTGTTATTCTCAAGCAGTATATCAGCCCAGTTTCTTATAAGCTCTTTTTCAGTATAATTTTTAAGTACCTTCTGTTCCCAGCCGTAGTTTTGCAACAAGGCAATGACTGCACTTTCAAAGTCTGCTTCTTTTGTAAAATAATCCATATTTACTCCAATAAGATTTATCGTAAAATTAAATATCCAAGCTGTTTTTATTCAGCAAAAAATCATATATGCTCATGTTAAGTATTCCCGACTCATTATAATGCGGTACCGGTGTATCCCTTGTTATTATAATTCGTTTAAAGAAATCTCCCGTAAGCATCAACGGCCTTTGTTCCTGCATCAGTTTAGCCTCATCAGGTATAGCATATGCAGATTGTATATAATATCTCTTCGAAGCCTTATTACATACAAAATCAATTTCAAATTGCTTGCGAATGCTGCTTCCGTTTTCATCTTTACCGTTTTGCACAATCACCCCTACGTCCACATTGAAACCTCGTATTTTTAATTCATTGAATATAATATTCTCCATACTGTGAGTTTCTTCAATCTTCCTGAAATTGAGTCTTGCATTTCTTAATCCCATATCATTAAAATAATACTTTACCGGACTGCCTATATACTTTCTTCCCTTTATATCATAACGAAATGCAGTATCAATCAGGAAAGAATCACTGAGATATTCAATATAGCGTTTAATAGTATTGCTACTGATATTTTTATTTTTTACCGACTTAAAGGTTTTCGACAATTTCTCCGGATTGGTAAGTGAACCTATTGCTGATGAAATTATATTTAATAAATCTTCAAGCTCGGCTTTATTTCTTACATTATGCCTACCTATAATATCCGATATGTAAGTCTCCTCAAATAAAGATTTAAGGAATGCAACCTTTTGCTCTGGGCTTGAAATATTCAATACCAAAGGAATACCTCCGTATAACATATATTCATTCCAACCGTCAAGCTTTTCACCCTGATATACAGACATAAACTCTGCAAAGCTTAACGGATACATATGTATTTCATCGCCTCTACCTCTAAATTCTGTAATAACATCCTTTGAGAGAAAGCGTGCGTTACTTCCTGTAACGTAAATATCTATATTCTTCATTCTGATAAGACTGTTTAAAACAGCCTCAAAATCACTCAGCAATTGCACCTCATCCAACAATATGTAATACATCTTTTCATCTTCTATAGACTCTTTCAGATGTGGATATAAAACATTAGGATCGCAGAATTTCTTACTTTCAAAAGTATCAAATGATATTTCTATTATATGGTTTTTCTCTATTCCTTTGGAAATAAGGTATTCTTTAAATATATTAAATAACAGATATGATTTACCACATCTTCTCATACCTGTCACTACCTTGACCAAGCCGTTGTGCATCTTACTAATCAGCTGCTCCAAGTAATGATCCCTTTTAATCTCCATACCGCCTCCTATTTTATATTATAATTTGCATATATACGCACTTTTTCATCAATAGTATTATATTCTTGATATAATATATTTTCAAGGAGCATACGTAAATATATTGCGTATATACGCAGTTTTTATACATAGCATTTTGTAAATCATATTATATCTTCATATTTTATATACCTTGGAGGCTTACTCTTAGCATAATCTATAATCCTATAAGCTATTGCCTTGAAAATTAGCTGAAAAGGCTCCAGTTGATGAAGGGTGATAAGGTGGTCGAGACCATTAAAAAATAGTCCAAGCACTTTTTGTTCTTCGTATTTAGGAATTAAAACATCAATCTCATTTATAGCTGCTTTTGATAAACTCGGAACACCTGTAGACTCATCTTTCTTTTCCCAGTCGATATTTTGGAATATACCAAAAGCAAAAATCAATGCAATCTTATCTTTTGGAATAACATAAAATAGTGTATCTACAGTCCAAAACGGTGCATTCAAGATATATGGTTTATCAATTGTACCTTTTCTTCCAATTCCAATTGCATCTCTATCATAAGACAAAGCTTTATTTACACTAATCATATATCCACCCGTTCCATAAACAGGTATATCACCTTCTAAGAGATGTTTGTAATCTCTACCATTGCATACATCAACTATCTCCCCCAGCTTACGCTGTTCCCAATATAAAGTGCGACTAGCTACGGTCTTCAAAATATCTCCTAAAGACTTACTCTGATGAAGGGTGATAAGGTGGTCGAGGAATATAAAAAAGTCACCAACTTTTTTCTGTTCAGATACATTAAGCGGTATTGATAGCATTGTCTCAAGGAAATCATTTGGTGCAATATTTAACAACCCATGATTTCTTGCACCTTCTGTTGCTATTGATCGTATCCCTTTATGCCATAAATCTGTGGAATAATATGTAACTAAGTAATCTGAACTAGTACTAGTATCATCTATAATCTTAAAAAGTATGTATAATGTAGATAATACACCATTCTTATATTTATCTAAACGTTTAATTGCCCCTAACGGAGCATCGACAGATGTACTCTTATTATAAGCAAATTCACCTTTTTTTATAAGATAATAGCCTCTAACATCTTTGCTTGCTATTCGTTTATCAAAAAACTCATTTTGATCAATCAATCCACATTGTGCTGAAATTGTAAGCGGCAGTGTCGATTCCAGTTTTTCATTTTTTCTTACAATCCTTTCTGCTATCTCCCCCAGCTTACGCTGTTCCCAATATATCGTGCCTTTTATGCAAAATATTTCTTATTATTTTTACGAAATAACAGGAAATGAGACTTGTATGACTTAATGTTGGGTAAAGTTATAGTTTTTCTTCTCTAAAACACTTTGTATGCTTAATAATTCTATTTAACAAACTATACAAACATACTTTCTAGCATGGATTTCTTTATTTTTTGCAATTTTTCTAACTTACTTTGATGAAGGGTGATAAGGTGATTTAAACAGTGTAAAAGCTTTCCAATTCTAATTTGTTCATATAATGATGGAATAGCAATCAACTGATTATTAAGTATACGCCAATCTATATTTTTTCTACATTGACTTGCCCCTTCAGTAGTTGCATCTAAGAAAAAATCTTTAGTGCTATCTTTTTTTACCCAAGATTGTACAAAATATTGGTCACATTTATTTAACTCATATACTTTATAAGCTGGTGATATTATGCCATGTTCAAACAATAAATTTACATTTGCATTACCTAAATGTAAGTTTTGGGCAGATAATATCAAATCATTCTTCTTTATTTTTAAATAACCAATATTTGAAGTCCCTCTAAAATGACTAAACAGTTCAGAATTAAGATATATTCCTGTAATCGCACAAGAAAGCAGAACATCTTCATCCTCTCTCTCTGTCTTATCTCTTTTTTCTAAGAATAGTTCTCCAAACTTACGCTGTTCCCAATCGTTAGTAAATCCTGAAAATCTGATTTTTGGAGTTTTTTCTCCATTTTGTGGAAAAAGATTTTCAAGCATTGATTTTTTAATAATTTTTAGTTTTTCAAGCTTTCGTTGATGAAGGGTGATAAGGTGATTTATTGAATCAATCAAATAGCCTATATGCCTTTGCTCTTCAAAAATAGTGTATGGAATGTTTATTGATTTCATACCTTCTACATCAATACTCCTACCATCTCTAATTCCATAAACATGAGGCTTTAAATCAGATTCAATAAATTTTTCAGATCGAAAATATGTATAATAAAAGGTTGTGTCAGTATTTTCTCCACTAAAAGTATGGTATGCAGGACTTATAATTCCTTTAGAATTGGCTTTTTCTAACCCACCTTCAAAAGAACGTAAATGTACTATAAAGTCATCCTTATTTACCATCTTATAGTTGGATAAACTATTCATATCATATTGTACAGCTCTGTCAGATTCATCGCGCCTTATTGTTCCACCACCTTGGATTATTGTAAGTGGTGGTAATTCAGAATGATTCTTTTCAGAGTATTCTTCAAACACTTCCCCCAACTTACGCTGTTCCCAATCTTCTTCAAAGCCCTTAAATCTTATTCTTGGTACTCTACTCATCTATACCTCCCAATAGCTTTATCAGCTCATTGATACCTTCCATATCTTTCTCCGATCCTGTAAGTTCTGAGAGCATACCGGCAAGTGACTTCTCCGTTTCCTTGATTTCTTTTTCAAGATCATCCATGGTTACAGCATATTTTGTAGAAAGTGCTTCTACATCCTTTGTGAAGGCTTTTAGCATATCATCTGATAAATCAAGTATTCCGTTATAAATAGGGCTTGACCATTTTTCGTGTAATATATTATTTACCTCTTCCTCTGATAAGCTCTCTATCTTAGCCTTTGTCTCCAAATGAAGTTCATCTTCTCCCTGCTTTATTTCAG
Organism: uncultured Lachnoanaerobaculum sp.; assembly: GCF_938015485.1. GTDB lineage: Bacteria > Bacillota > Clostridia > Lachnospirales > Lachnospiraceae > Lachnoanaerobaculum. The sequence goes on from NZ_CALLVU010000137.1 coordinate 17,072, forward strand.
TCTTCAGCTTTTTCTCTTCGTTATTAAGTTTTTCAGCTTTTTCTAAGGATTCTATAAGCTCTTGTGACTCACTGTCAGCCTTTAAAGACTTTACAACAGCCTTTATATTCTTGAATACAAAAGAGTCATTGGTATCATTTAATGCTTCCGATATAATTTCCTTATCATCTTCACTCAATGATTCCAGAATCTCCTCATATGAAGACGGTATTTCA
>NZ_CALLVU010000138.1 GCF_938015485.1 uncultured Lachnoanaerobaculum sp.
TTGAATGGTATCTTAACAATAAAGAGTGGTGGGAGCATATCATAAGCGGAGAATACACAAAGTATTTTGAAAATATGTATGGAGAAAGACTTTAATGAGAGTATTGGTAACAGGTGCAAAGGGGCAGCTTGGCAGCGACCTGCTTTGTGAACTTTCTAAAAGAAATATAGAATCTATAGGTATAGATATAGACGACCTTGATATTACAGATGCCGATGCCACAAAGAGAGTAATTGAAAATATAAACAATGACGCTAAGATTGACGCTATAATTCACTGTGCGGCATATACCGCTGTGGATGCGGCGCAGGATAATGAGGCCCTTGTTACAAAGATAAACGCGGAGGGTACAAAAAATATAGCCGAAGTTGCAAAAACACTTGATGTCGCTATGATGTATATTTCTACAGACTATGTATTTGACGGAGAGGGCGAGCGTCCTTGGGAGCCTGATGATAAGAGAGCGCCTCTTAATGTCTACGGTATGGCAAAATATAAGGGTGAGCTCTATGTCGAAGAATTACTTAAGAAATACTTTATAGTAAGAATTTCATGGGTATTCGGACTTCATGGAAATAACTTTATCAAGACAATGATAAGACTCGGTAAGGAAAGAGGAGCTGTAAGCGTGGTCAACGATCAGATAGGCTCACCTACATATACACCGGACCTTTCAAGACTTTTGGTAGATATGATTGTAACTGACAAATACGGCAGATATCATGCAACCAATGAGGGGCTTTGCTCATGGTATGATTTTGCGGTTGAGATATTCAAGCAGGCAAAGCTCGATGTAGCGGTAACGCCGGTATCTTCGGATGCATTTCCGGTAAAGGCAAAGAGACCGCACAACTCAAGGATGGATAAGTCCAAACTCACAGAAAACGGATTTGAACTTTTGCCGCCTTGGCAGGACGCACTTAGAAGATATTTGTTTGAATTGGGGGAAAACTGATGGGAAAATATTTCGGAACAGACGGCTTTAGAGGAGAGGCAAATGTAGACCTCACTGTAGAGCACGCATATAAAGTCGGCAGATTTTTGGGAAGCTACTACTCTAAAGACGGTAAAAAATGCAGAGTGGTTATAGGTAAGGACACCAGAAGGTCAAGCTATATGTTTGAGTATTCTTTGGTTGCAGGACTTACGGCTTCAGGAGCGGACGCATATCTGCTTCATGTTACTACAACTCCAAGTGTTTCATATGTTGTAAGAAGCGATGATTTTGACTGCGGTATAATGATTTCAGCCAGCCACAATCCGTACTATGACAACGGTATCAAGGTAATAAACGGCAACGGTGAAAAGCTTGAGGAAGAAGTAATAGAAAAGATAGAAAGCTATATTGACGGATCTGTTGATACGATCCCTTTTGCCACAAAGGAAAATATAGGAAGAACTGTAGACTATGCCGCAGGCAGAAACAGATATATAGGCTATCTTATCTCCATAGCTACCAGATCTTTTAAGGGAAAGAAGGTGGCGCTTGACCTTGCAAACGGTTCGGCATCAAGCATTGCAAAGAATGTATTTGATGCTTTGGGTGCGGATACATATGTTATCCACAACAATCCTGACGGACTTAATATCAACACCGACTGCGGTTCGACACATATAGAGAGTCTTCAAAAATGTGTTTTGGAAAACGGCTGTGATATAGGTTTTGCCTATGACGGAGATGCGGACAGATGTCTATGTGTGGATGAAAAAGGTAATGTGGTGGATGGAGACCTTATCCTTTATATTTGCGGTAAATATATGAAGGAGAGAGGCGAGCTTTTCAATAACACAGTGGTAACTACAATAATGTCAAACTTCGGTCTTTATAAGGCGTTTGAAAGAGAAGGAATAAACTTTGAAAAGACTGCCGTAGGCGACAAGTACGTATATGAAAATATGCAAAATAACGGACATTGCCTAGGCGGTGAGCAGTCGGGTCATATCATATTTGCAAAGCACGCCACAACAGGTGACGGCATACTTACTTCACTTAAAGTAATGGAGGTGGTGCTTGAAACCAAGCAGACACTTTCAAAGCTTGCAAGTGAGGTGGATATCTTCCCACAGGTGCTCAAAAACGTCAGAGTAACGGATAAAAAGATTGCAGGCGAGAATAAGGCTGTGCTTGAGGCGGTAGATGCCGTCAGCAAAGCACTTGGAAATGACGGCAGAATTCTTCTTCGTCCAAGCGGCACAGAGCCTCTTATCAGGGTGATGGTGGAAGCAAAGAGCATGGAAGAATGTGAGAAGTACACCGATAAGGTCATCAAGGTAATGGAAAAAGAGGGACTTTTAATATAGGGGGACAAAAATCAGGGAATGAGACAAAGCTTGACTATAGAATAGAAAAGAGGAGAGATTGAATGTATCATATTGAAAGATATAAGAGAAATCCCGTAGTGGATTTTAAAGAGAGAACATGGCCGGATAAGCAAATAGAGAAGGCACCTATTTGGTGCTCATCAGACTTAAGAGACGGCAATCAGGCGTTGGTCGAGCCGATGGTGGTGGAAGAAAAGATAGAGATGTTTAATCTGCTTGTAAAGTTGGGCTTTAAGGAAATAGAAATCGGCTTCCCTGCCGCATCACAGATAGAATTTGACTTTTTACGTCAGTTGGTAGACAGAAAATTGATTCCTGATGATGTAGTTGTACAGATACTTTGCCAGTGTAGAGAGCATCTTATAAAGAGAAGCTTTGAAGCTATAAAGGGAATTAAGAAATGTATAATGCATATCTACAACTCTACAGATACATTGCAAAGAGATGTGGTATACGGTCTTGACAGAGAAGGAATAAAAAATATTGCACTTGAAGGTGTGGCTCTTGTAAAGAAGTATATGAAAGACCATGACGGTGAAATTATATTGGAATATTCACCGGAGAGCTTTATGGGAACGGAGCTTGACTTTGCACTTGATGTATGTGACGCCGTTGTTGATGCATGGGGTGCTACAAAAGAAAATAAGATAATAATCAATCTGCCGAACACTGTTGAGATGACAACACCTAATGTATTTGCAGACAGAATCGAGTGGATGAGTACACATCTTAAGAATAGAGAGGCGATAATACTTTCCACACATCCTCACAACGACAGGGGTACAGGAACAGCCGTTGCAGAACTTGCACTTTTGGCAGGAGCCGACAGAATGGAAGGTACACTGTTTGGAAACGGTGAGAGAACCGGAAATGTGGATATTTTAAATATTGCCTACAATATGTATTCGCAGGGTATTGATCCGAATCTTAATATCAGCAATATCAAAGAGATCATAGATGTATATGAGAGAACTACAAAGATGAGCATTGACCCGAGACATCCGTATGCAGGTAAGCTTGTATTTACCGCATTCTCAGGTTCACACCAGGATGCTATCAACAAGGGCGTTCATGCTATGAAGCAGAGAAACAACCCGTACTGGGAAGTTCCTTATCTGCCTATCGACCCTGCAGATATCGGTCGTGAGTACGAGCCTGTAGTCAGAATCAATTCTCAGTCCGGAAAAGGCGGTGTTGCCTTTGTTATGGATACCTTCTACGGCTTCAAATTGCCGAAGGGTATGCACAAGGAATTTGCGGATATTATACAAAGAATTTCAGAAGTGCAGGGTGAGGTTTCACCTGAGGAAATCTACACAGAGTTTGAGAAAAACTACATTGATAAGAAAGAACCTCTGCATTTTGAAAAATGTGTCATAACAGATGCCGATGAGGACGGAGATTTCTCTACACTTGTTAAGGTTACATACAGAGAAAACGGAGAAGAGAAGGTATTTGAAAGCAGCGGAAACGGTCCTATCGATGCTGTTAAGAGAGGACTTGAGAAGGTTGTCGGCAAGGAAATGAAAGTCCTTGATTACAACGAGCACGCTCTTACTTCAGGTTCAAATGCAAAGGCGGCTTCATATATCCATATGCTGGACGTTGAAAGCGGAAAGACCACCTACGGTGTCGGTATTTCAGGCAATATCACAAGATCATCTATCAGAGGTCTGTTCTCTGCGGTAAATAGATTGTTCTACTAAAAATGTATTTCAGACAGCATACAAGCGCTGTCTGAGTTTATATATTATAATTGAGGTAAACATGAATATAGTTTATATAGCAAATGAAAAGTTTGCCCTGCATCTCGGCGTAAGCCTATATTCGTTATATGAGAGAAACAGACATGAGAAAGAGCTTAGAGTCTTCATCATTTCCACAGGAATTGGTGGGGACTCTTTGGGCAAGTTGAAAATTATAGCAAGGAAGTTTGGCAGAGCTGTAGAAATAATAGAACTTAAAGACACATCAAAATATTTTGATACAGGCTTGCAGGACGCTTCCTTTGATATCAGCAAGATGGGCAGGCTGCTTGTAGGTGAGCTTTTACCGACAGACGTAGAAAGAGTACTCTACCTTGACTGTGATATGGTGATATTACATTCTATAAGAGAGCTGTATGATACAAAGCTTGGCAAAAATGTAGTGGCTGCCGTAGAGGAGCCTACAGTACTTGAGAGAGTAAGGTATGAAATCAGACTTGACTATGAGGCTTCCTATGTAAATGCCGGACTTTTGTTGATAGACCTTAAAAAATGGAGAGAAGAAAATCTTGGAGAAAAGATAATCAGCTACAGTAAAAGTATTTGGGATAAGAGTCTTTTCGGTGAGCAGGATGCCATAAACGGAGTACTTAGATGGAGAATAAAAAAGCTTCCTCCAAAGTTTAACTTCTTCTCAAACTACAAATATTTTTCATACAGGGCATTGACTAAAGTATACGGCGCCCATCTTTCATATACTAAAGAAGATTTAAAAGAAGCAAAGAAAAGACCTGTAGTATTGCATTTTGCAGGTGATGAGAGGCCTTGGTGTATAGGAAGCTACAATCCTTATAAGAGAGCATATTTTTATTTTAAGGAAAAGACTCCGTTTAGAGATGTTCCGCTTGAGGGCGGTAAGAAGCTTTATATGCTTATATATCATATGATGGATTTGGTAACCGTAGTTTGCCCGAGAATCAGAAAGCTGATATCCGAGTACTATATAAATAAAGCTTACAAGAGGCTGTCGGAGAGAAAATAAGGAGAGAAGATGAAATTAGCCTTAGTAGTGTTGAATTATAATGATGCGGACAATACATTAAAACTCTTAGGCAGAGTAGCCGATTATGCCGTATTTGATAAGGTTATAGTGGTGGACAATGCCTCAAATGATGATTCCAAGGTAAGACTGAAAAGCTTTTGTGAGAAAAATGAAAAGGTTTATTTTGTAGATAATCATGAGAATAAAGGCTACGGCGCCGGCAATAATGTAGGCATAAGAGTCGCAAAAGATCTCGGCATGGATTTTGCGCTTATAGCAAATCCCGATACGGACTTTGAAGAAAATGTAATTAAAGTTTTAAAGTCCGCTATGGAAAAAAATGAGGATATCGGCATATGCGCTCCTTTAGTAGAGACAAATGATGTATACGGCAGCAGAGAAAATGTGCTTAAAGGTGCTTCATGTTGGCCTATGAGAGATTTTCTTCATTCTTTGGCGGAGAACGGTCCAATATGCAGGCGAATCTTTACAAAGGCTCTTCATTATGACAGAAACTTTTATAATGCCAAGATAAGAAAAGTAGGTGCAGTACTTGGTGCACTTTTGATGGTAAGAGTTGACGCCTTTATAAAGGTCGGCGGCTATGATGAAAAGA
>NZ_CALLVU010000139.1 GCF_938015485.1 uncultured Lachnoanaerobaculum sp.
CATAATAGAAGCTTCACCTATAAATCTAAGTGAAGCTTCTTTCAGTATTTTTGTTATTCCATATATTTTTTTAAATATCCGTAGCCCTCTTCGTCCATTTTATCAATAGGAATGAAACGAAGTGCAGCCGAATTAATACAGTATCTTAGACCTCCAAGCTCACTCGGGCCGTCATCAAAAACATGACCCAGATGCGCGTCTGCCACATTACTTCTGACCTCAATCCTTCTTCTGCCAAGGCTTAAATCCTCACTGTATTTCACCAAATCCTTTTGTATCGGCTTTGAAAAGCTCGGCCAGCCGCAACCCGACTCAAACTTATCTGTAGAGAAAAACAGCGGCTCACCTGATGTGATATCCACATAAATACCTCTTTCAAAGTTTGAATTAAACTCATTGTCAAAAGGTCTCTCCGTAGCCGCATTCACGGTGACATCATACTGAAGCGGCGTCAAACTCTCCTTAAGTTCATCATCATTTTTCCTTTTGTATTTTTCACTTCTTACTATCGGTTCATCCGCCAAACCCAAATTGATGTGACAGTAGCCGTTCGGATTCTTATCCAGATAGTCCTGATGATACTCCTCCGCACTGTAGAAGTTTTCTATCGGCAGCACTTCAACCGCAATCTTTTCATTGTACTTTCTTTGCTCTCTTTCTATAGCGGCCTTTATCACAGGCAGCTGACTCTCATTCGTATAATATATTCCGGTTCTGTACTGTGTACCCACATCATTGCCCTGCTTATTCACACTGACAGGATCAATTATCCTGAAATAATATATAAGCAAATCTTCAAGACTGATAACCTCATCGTCAAAATCCACCTTCACAGTCTCCGCATGCCCCGTATCATGTCGGCACACGTCCTCATAACTTGGATTTTCAGTCCTGCCATTGGCATATCCGCAGGTAGTACCTTTGACCCCCTCAATTCTTTTAAAGTAGCCTTCCACGCCCCAAAAGCAACCGCCGGCAAGGTATATTGTATTTGTCATGATGCCTCCTTCATATTTAAACTGTATTTATTATAACAGTATTTAGAGTTTCATCTATGTCTGTACCAATAATCACTATCTGTATCAACTATAGACTCCCTCAAAAAACCGATTGCCACATCTATTACAAGCAAGAAAACTATTAGAGTAATTATCGAACTTGCTACCAAACCATCTGCTCCATGTATTATTCCGACATAAAGTGCAATACAACATATATCAACAACCATAGTCTTTACCATATTTTCAACTAATATATCTATAATCCTCCACACAATAGCAAAAATAAATGAATGTCCGGACTTTAATATGGAAACTAAAGAAACCATAAAAAAACTTGAAGTTAATAAAACCCCCAAAACTCTTGCCATGATCTCTCCAACCCAACTGACAAAACAAGAAAAGATAAACTTTGAAAAAATTGATGCAAGCACAGCTACTACTGGAACTGTAATAATATCAGCCAAAAACCTTCTAACTTTATATCCGGCAGTGTTCTTATACTCTTCCTTCTCCCTCTTATCACTTGGCATACGAATAAATAAATATGTAAACAGTTCTATTGGAATAGCTAAAACTTGATACAAAAATGCCATAAATGCTAATCTGATTAAATCTGTAACTATCCACGAAGGCGTAAATAACGGAATATTTTGTTTATATCCCATAATATTACAAATTACATCTGATATAATTTTAGCGAATGGAAGTTGTTCCATTAAACTTCCAAAAAACTCACCCACTGTATCATTATTAATAATTTCCCCTCTGAATACAGCTATAACCATTATTACAATAGATACAGTTACTACCTTACCCAAAATTTTATCAAGTAGTTTCGACATATACACTCCAATTCAAGTAATTAAACTGGTACTACTATCAATTATCTAAGTATAACCAATACGGAAACCACTTATAGTATGTTGAAATAACACCTTTATTGTCTACGGCTTTAACTTTCAACAAATCACTCATTATATATAAATTGCCTCCACTTGTATCTATACTTTCTTCATCATTGACAGTTTTACCTCGATAATCCATCCATACATATGAAATACTCTCAATACTATTTCTCTTACCCTTGATACTCGTAGAGATATCCACAGATTTATTATTTTTATCAATGTTAAAACTAACTTTCATTTTATTTCGAATACTGGCTAAGCACAGTAGCATAATACATGCACAAACAACAATATTCATTTGAAATACACTCTTCGCAATACCATAATTAATATGTCTTTTTGTCATTCTCATATATTTATCAGATAAACCTTCATTTACTGACCCGGTATTTTCAACCCTCTTATATGAATAATTTATAATAAAAACAGTCGAAATGCCCATCATATATATCATTAACAAAGACAAAACATTAGGAATTGAGAATTTTAACTTCCACTGTAAAGCAAGAGTCTCTATACATAGTGCCGTAATAATTCCATACCATGGATATTTTGTATATCTATAAGCATTCCAGTCTATACTTCTCCACAATATTAAACACACCGCTGAGATTATCAAACATTCCCAACAACCTATTTTAAGAAGAAATATTGCTACAATAATTCCAACAAATTCGATGGCTAACAAACTTTCCACGGTAAAGCCAAAAGTTTTTCTATCTTGTATCTCATTATTTAAATATACTATTGTTACAATGAATAGTATAATAAATAATAATATGTTATAAGGATTATAATTAATTAATGTTAGCTTAGTTAAAAACACAAAAAGTGCTATTGTTACAACTATATATGCATCAATCCTTGAATTTTTTTTATTATTTTCATTGTAACACAATATTACTATTGAACATCCTATTAAAACAAAACAAATCAGTAATGTCTTCCACAGTGGCAACACTTTGGTAGATAATTCAAAAAAAATAGTATAAAAATCTCTGGCCACTCTACTAACTACATCTATAGAAGTAATAATTAATATAATAAATGTCACTAACATTATTATTCCTAATCTTATATTATTCTTTCTCTTACTACTGTCTATACATATAGAAATAGTTAAAAATGCAGTCCAAATAGCAACACAAATAAAAAATAATACTATAAAAGGCTTTGTCACCTCATAGAATTCAAACGTTCCATCATAATAATCTGTTCCACAACATAAAATTGCAATCAAACCGAATATTGCTCCACTTATACCTGTAAGCCATGTTATAGAAGTATATTTCATTCCTAAAAAGCCGATAACACATGCACATAAAAATAGCTTTATATATATTGTATTATCAAAAAATAATGAAAAAAATACCGTTACTCCATCTATACTAAACCCTGATACAATAATTTTATAATTCAATGACAGAAAGACTAAAAAGTCAAAAAAAGCCAGGGTTGTAAGATCTGCACTTATAGGTAATCTTGTTTTCTTTCTGCTAACCCAAAAGTAGTAAAAAACTGCTACTTCACTTAAAAAAATAAATAAACCTATTATACTAAAATATTTTATCAATACTTGTAGCATTATTAAAATATTTACACCAAAAAAAATAAGTTTATTATTTTTAGCAGATATATCTTCTTCATCATGCGGCAAAAAAATTGCATTACTGTTTTCTGTACTCATTCTTACCTCCAACTAAAATAATAAGCGAATAACAGTATAAATAGACCACAATATAAATATTAATACAGTAAAAAATCTAATATCTCCACCTGAATCAAATGGGTAATACTTGTGATATGAAACCTCTACCATAACAATAGCAGCACTAAGCATAATACTAAACACACCAAACCCAGGATGCAGAGTGTATAACGGACTTCCAATTTTAAGAATAAAAAACATTATGGTTTCGATAAATAACAAAATACTTGAACCAAGTATAAATTTGTTTATATTTTTTTGAGTTAAAATATCTACAACTGCATTCTTACGTTGCTCATTCAATCCCAATGCACCTAAACCTGTATAATACTTATAAGCTTTACCCCAAGAATCATCTTTATATTTACCCATATCATAGTAATAATCTCCCAAAAATAAACATGCCGGCAAGTTTCCTTCTTGTGCAGCCTCTTCTATAAGTTCCGCCCCTCTTTTTGAATGCTCTTCAGACATGAATATATAGTATCCCAATATAAATTTTGCCTCTGTTATACCATATTCTGAAAGTTCCTGTAACAATTCTATATCCTGTAATTCCAATTTAGGTGGCTTATTAGATAAATCAAATACAAAGTTTTCATAGATTGACTCACAAAATTCATCTTTGAAAATACTTGGATGAAAAACATATGCACCTTTCATGCAATGTTTAATCAAATTTGTATCAATACAGTTATATGCGAAATCATTGCTATAATCATATGCAATATTAGCGGAAAGTGCTATATCACTTGTTAACTCAAGCACTGTAAATCGATTAAATCCCGTTTCATCTATTGCGTTTCTCACAAATCTATCTATATCTGACTGTTGTGTTTTTGAGTCACACTCCATCAATTCTCTAAAACCTGTAACTTCTGTCATTATGCACACGCTGTATATGTCAGACGCTTTAACTCCCAACCCCTTAAGTGTATCTTCAAGCTTTTCTTTATCGAAATAAATACTAATTGTATGTTCTTCTACCATACGCTTAAGAGACAACTCAAGTTTTGAAACGGGTATTGAATTACCACCAAGATACCTTTTTAAATCATTTTTTATAGTTTTTATAGTTTCTATACAATCCATATCCAATTACCATCCTCTTAAGATGTCCATCCCAACTCTTGAAAACATTTCAACCAAGTATATGGTGGAGGGTTTATAATATTGTCAGCTTTTTTTTCATCATGCTGTGTTAATACTAATGTAAACAGTTCTTTTAATACATTAGGACATCTATCCCATAAATCCACGACTCTTAAGTCTTCATCAAACAATCCCACTCCGTTCCCGGTATTTTTTTTATCAAAAATAAACGGTAACTTATGATAATACATAAATTTTATAAGATGTTCCTGACGTGTACTATCTGCATTATATTCTCTCAATGCTGCACCATCATAGCAATATCTTCCAAAAAAAACATAAAATATAAATGCACAAAGACTGTAATTTTGACTGTTAAAATCGATCCAATGTTTATCTTCATTGTTTTTGATTGCATCTACAAGCCCAGGCTCTATAAATTCAAATGGGTATTCACCATCTTTTATATTACATATTGAAGCAGCATCATCTAAAAGGTAGTCATCAAATGAGTATACTAAATTAGAATAATTCAAAAATAATGAACCATCTAATCTAAAAAAGAATCTTGTCAGATGTATATCACCATAAACATAGCCATCAGTATTTACTTTATCAAATGTCTTTAATACTTTATAAACAAAGCTCCGAACTTTAGGATTTTCCCAACTCAACTCGCCTAAATCCTTAAGTTTTTTCTTTCCATTATCCATATTCGAGTATTGACCATACGGGAACAATAATGCCAAGTTACATTTATTTTCCTCTATAGATATGTGATTTCCTTTATAATTCTGCATTACAAATAAACTACATTTATTTAATAAATCATCTGATAGGTAAACTATATCACTTGGCCATAAGATACTATCTCTGTCAGCAGGATTAAGGATCTTTTTTTGCAAAGATTCGTATACAGCTTTATCTAATCCTCTGAACTCTGATGTTAATCGTTTTGCAAAATATCGTTCTCCTGTTATAATATTAATAAATAGAGGACTTAAGCACCCCGCTATATTTTCATCATATAAGGGTGTTTGAAAAGGATCTTGAACCATAATTCCTCCATCATGTTTATACATACCTCTGCCATATACCAAACTATGGCATACTTCTTTATCTTTTTTATAATTATTATTTATATCCATTCAGCATACCTCTCACGATTATTTTGTTTAATATATGATACAACTACCGTTTCCTACCTCTGGATTTATACTTTCTTATTTTCTCCACGCTCTCATCATCATAATCATCTTCCTCTTTATATTCCTCAGCATGTTTTATTCTCATTAATCCTCTGGCTTTTTCAACAATCGATGACAATAAACCCTTAAATGTATCTTCATCATCTTTTGCAGACTCATTACTATCTATTTCTTCATATTTTGAATGTTTAATACACTCCTCATCCTTAATATTCTTCTTTTCTATTTTTTTAACTTCTGATATCCACATTTTGACTACCTTTGACTCAGCTTCCTTGTCCTTTATATACTTTTCACCAGCTGATATGTATTCCTTCCCGGCAATCAACGTGCTACCTTTAACGACATCCCATTTATCTTCATTCAAAATATTAGGTTTGTATCTATTAAAAATATAAAATGGATTATCATATCTAATGCGCCCAACCAAAAGCCAAATATCTAGCGGAACAATATTTTCATCTGAATCATTATCTTTGATAAAGTCAATAACTATATCACTAACCTTTTCTAAAATACTTTCTAAATTCGGCTCAATATCTTTTGAAAACTGAATTGTTTCTATGATATATTCCTTTAAATCACTATACTTATTTAAATTTAATGATTTATATAGTTTTATTAGTATTTTTGCACACTTCTCAGATTGTACAATTGATGAAACCTCAATCCAGCTGATATATTGCATACTTACTCTTCTATATTTCTTATTCAGTTCTCTTCTAACGCAATTAAAAATAACCTCATTGTTACTTATCTCATTTGACTTGAAATAATTATGATACAATAATATGTCTTCAGCCTCTATGGATACTTCATTTATCAGACTTACTAAATCCAATACGCTTTTACAAATTTCGCTTTCTGCACTAATATCCATACATAAGTACTCTTGTTCCATTTCTATAGAAAAATCAGAATACTTAAATAAATCCCAATACTCCCTTTTTGCAACCTTACTACATTCTCCAATCTTGTCATTAGGTACAAGCCTTCTCATCAAATCTATATAACAAATATATGTATCTTCTACAGAACCTCTAGCTTTCAGCTCTTTGCAATACAGAGCCCATGCAGTATCACCTACACCATCTTCAATCTTTGATTTTGAATCAATGACTGAGATATCATCCAAAATTTTATTTAGCTTACTCCATGAAATATCATAATCATTAAGTACAATATTTATATAATAGTAGTTTATAATATTCAATCCATCTTCTGTTTTTTTCAAACTCCGCACGTATGTTTCAAATACATTCCTATCCATTTTACCAAGCTTTTTGGCAGCTGTCTCTATATCCAAAGTACTCAAATAGTATATATTGTAATCTTCTACTGTCTTCTTAAATTCAGGTGTTACAGCAACCGACAATTTACAGTCTAAATTTTCTTGCATTTCATCTGTTAACAGAATTTTTCTTCTTATAACTTCCTTCAATATATCAGTTACAAACTTCTCAAGAAACTCACTTCCAGATGATTTCAAGCGTAATATATCACTAAGCAATTCCTCCAATTCATCTTCTGTATAATCATTAGCTTCTCCATTTGCCAACATATATTTATGTGCAATTTTTAACACCAACTCATTAGAATATGTCAAATCCCCTAACTCTAATGCCAAATTATCCAGTGTATCAAAATATTCACAAGAATCTATATCATTCAAATTTTTAACAACATAATCTATAAATCCATATCGTTCTATTTTCTTTTCAGTTCTAGCTGTTAATATATTATTTTCCCCTGATAATGTAATAAAGTAATGTGCTTTATCCTTAGCATTCATAGAAAAAACGACATTCATATCACTGTCATTAATAGAAGTGTTTGAAGCAATACATAATCTTTTTCGTAAATAGTGCGGTAATCCATAATAAATGCAGTAAATTATAGCTCTCATCTGATACTCTGTACCGTCATATTGTATAAACAATGGATCTGATATATTCTTTTCAGTCATCTGAGTATATACACATCTTATTAACTTCAGATATTCATTATATCCGAGTCCACTTATATCAATTGCCATATCAATATCAAAATCAGAATACCTTGATAAACTTTTAGGAATTATATTAGCTTCATCCTCATTATCTTTAAAGTTGCTTTTGTCAATATTTGATATAGTATTCGGATTATCTAATACTTCCTTATCTTTCCAAGAAAAAATAAATGCATGAGAAAACATATTAGCACGCCCAAGTCTATCTTTTAGACCATATTGTGTACGTATTATATATACATATATACCGTCTCCTATAATTTCTAAAAGATTAAGTGTGTTACCATGCTCATCAAGCATCTCCTTTTGAATTGCTGAGTTTTTCTTTTGAAATCCTACACATGTATTATAAGCACTCTCCGGAAGATCCTCAGATACCGAAACTGACTGCCATCCGGAACTGACCTTTCCACCAATATCATAACTGGCATTTGTATAACAACTTTGTAATATTCTTTCTGCCATATTAATACCTCTCAAACCTAGCTAATTACTATCCGGAATATATTTCCATTTCTTTTTACAATCTTTACATACACGATTAACATGATTTTTTTTACTAAAAATCCAAAATCCATGCTTTATGAATTGTTCATTCTCCGGTAATTCCTCCGTGTTAAAGGAATTGCAATCAGGACACCTAACTCTACCGGACGGATCAAATACCGGTTCATTCGTGTCGATGTAACCGTACTGATTAAAAAGCCAGAATAACGGTTCTTCTATTCTTTTAGGTAGTATCGGACCGACCGGACAATTAACTCCCCCATTATTTGATGCTTCTACAGC
>NZ_CALLVU010000140.1 GCF_938015485.1 uncultured Lachnoanaerobaculum sp.
ATTAATATTATACATCTTAAAATATTAAGTGTAAATCATGAATAAGTTTTACGAAACATTTATATTTATAATTATTATTTATAGCATTATACTACATCAGTTGTTTATAAAGTATGTTGTCAAAATTATAACTATATAATAAGAATATAATTAACAAGAAGTTATTTTTTGTAGTATTTAAGAATCAATTATGGTAGAATTTACTGTATAAAAAAGATTCTATTACATATCAAGGAGGAAAATAATATTATGGCAAAATTCTGTGCAAATTGCGGAGCGCCTATGGAAGACGGAGATGTGGTATGCGGACAATGCGGTACACCTGTTTCAAATGTCGTGAAGGATAAAAAAGAACAAAAGGCTACAGGTGAAGGAGGCAACAATAAGAAGCTTGGCATTGCGGTTGCTGTAGGATGTGCTGTAGTTGTAATAGCTGTTATAGCGGTAATAGCAAATGTAATCGGTGGCGGATCAGGATATAAATCTACTTTGAACACGATGGTTAAGGCGATAAAGAACAATGACAGTACAACAATTGTATCCATATCAAGCAGCATAAGCGAAGATATTTACAAATCCGAGGATTATGACAAGATGATTGACAGGTTCCTGGATAACAAGCTTGACAGCTATGAGGACAGAATAGACGGTGAGGTTAAAAAGATTACTTATGAGATAAAGGACAAGTCTGAAGTTACCGACAGGAAACTTGAAAAGTATAAGGATAAGCTTTCCGATGACTACAATGTAGATACAAACGGCATTACAAAGATGATAAAGATTGATAAACTAAAGCTTACCGTAAAGGGCAGAAAGAAGTCATCATCAGACAGTATTGAAGGTCTTTATCTTATTAAAGAAAACGGTAAGTGGACAATATTCTTTGATGATTATGGAATATTCAGATAGATAAGGGAGAATAAGCATGTTTTGTACAAAATGCGGGAAGCAGGTAAGAGAAGGACTCAAGTACTGCACAAACTGCGGAGCACCTATAAAGCAACATGAGAGCGGAGGTACAGGAGACCTGAGCAGGATTATACCGAGCAGTAAGGTAAATCTTAAAAAGGATGACGATACTACAAAGCCTACATCCGTTTCGCAGCCAAGCAACAGTATAAGTTTCAATACAGGAAATACCGAAGGAAATGCTCCTGTCAAAAAGTCTAAAAAGAATAAGGGGATTAAGATTGCAGTTATTACAATACTTGGTATTATATTGGCACTTCTTTTGATTATCTTTGCACTTGTTCAGACCGGAGTTATCAGCATATCTGTAAGTGATAATGAGAAGCAGGAAAGCACAATTGATAAGAGCAAGTCGTCCAAAAGAGAGAAGGAAAAGGAGAGAAGGGCTAAGGAAAAAGAGAGTGAAAGCGAGAGTGAAAGTGAAGCGAATACTATGCCTACTGTAGAACAGACCGAGCCTAATACCATGCCTACAGTAGCACAGACAGAAAGCGTTACGGTACCGAGTACAGTTGCAATGAACAGTGAGTTTATTTTGCCTGACAGCAGTACAAGGGTACTTGATAAGAGTGAGTTGGCAGGTTTTAGTGCCGAACAGTGCCGTCTTGCAAGAAATGAAATCTATGCAAAACACGGAAGAATGTTTGATGATGCGGGATTGCAAAATTACTTCAACTCACGCAGCTGGTATCATGGAACTATACCGGCAGACAGATTCAGTGACACAATGCTTAGTGATATTGAGGTACAAAACAGAAATTTGATAATCGCATATGAAAAGGAGATGGGATATACAAAGTAAGGAGGGGATATGAAAAAGAATAAGATGTATCATTTAGTGTGCGGTATATTGGTTATATCGGCAGCGGCAAGTATAAGTGTCAGTGCAGGTACTGCAAAGAGGAAGGTAAAACCTGTTACAAGATATAATACTGCAGAAACAGCCGCCGCTGCACAGGCCGACACTCAGGCGCAGGAAAAGAAAACTCTTGTTGCCCAAAACGGAGTATATTATCTAAGTGAGAATTCAAAGTACAGACCGTATCTGTGGAAAAATGCAGATGGAAGTGCACCTGATTATAAGGCTTATGTATTTGAACCTAAGGTGTTCAACGGCCATACGGTATTTGTGGACCCGGGACATGGTGACAATTCGGCACCTGAAGCCAATCAAAAAAGAGAAAAATATTATCCGGTTGATGACTCGCTGCTAAAGAGTATGAAGACTTCCATGGTAGGCGCTAAGGCATACGGGGTCGGCGTGGAGGCCAGAGACAGCAAAAATGTCTATGACAAAATAGAGACGGAGCCTGAGTTCAGTCTTAAGGTGGCACTGAAATTAAAGGACTTGCTTATAAATAACGGGTACCGTGTTGTTATGAGCAGAACGGATTTCAATCAAAATATTTCAAACGGTGCCAGAAGTGCTATAGCAGGTGAGACCTCTGATATAATGGTATCAATTCACTCAAATACCGGTAAAAACTCAGGTACTCTAAGCTTCTATCCGGGAGACAGTGACTATATATCAGGCAGTACTTATCCGGGATATACAAATATAATGGGACTGACAAAGTCAAATATTGAGTTGTCAAAGAAGCTTGCCGAAAATATGGAAAGTAATATTACGATGACTACAGGTTTAAAGAATAAGGGAACACATTCGGCGGTTCTTAGAATATTCTCATATTCATCCATTCCTACCTGTCTGGTGGAAGTAGGATTTGCCGACAATGCTACAGACGCCAAGATACTTTCAACAAAGAAGGATGCTATTGCAACTTCTATGGCAAGTGCAATAGATCAGTATTTTAACAAGTAGCAAAGAACTTTATGAAAATGAAAAGAGTGATAATAAAACCACAGATCGAGATATGTAACAGACAACGCAGATACAGCCTAAGCATTGGCAAGTTATATTGATGCGTGTTGATTTTACAGTGAGGTATTTGGTACCTCACTATATTTAAATATTTTGGAGTATATATGAAAAAGAGTTTGAGTGCTGTAATAGCTTCGGTTATTGTATGTATGATATTTTCCGCTTGTGGAATAAGCAAAAAGGATAAAAAAGAAACGACAGTTGAGGAAACAACCATAAAAGAAGAGACCAAAGAGAGCAAGGAAGCGGTTGCCAAGGCTGTAGAGATGAAGAATACAGCTGTAAATGACGGAAACCTTGTCGGAAATATGGTCTGCTACGGAAGAATGGTAAACAATAAGGATGAGTATTATTTCAGAAATCCGAAGGATCAGGAGAGAATATATTCGGTGGATATGGCAGGCAATGTAAAGAAGATATCCGGAGATATATTTATGAAGGATATGCATATGCTGGACGGTGTTATCTACTATGCGAATACAACTGTAGGAGATCAAAAAGATACAAACTTTACAGACAGAAATCTGTATAAGTATTCCACATATACCGGAGAGAATACAAAACTTACAGATCTCGGATTCGGAACAGGTGATGACAGTTGGTTAAGCTTTGAAAGTTTGGTGGATAATTATTGTTATTTCAGCTATTCAAACGGTGCAGACGGCATCTATCATATAGCAAGGGTAAAAACGGACGGAAGTGATTTGACTGAGCTTTTTACAATACCTGCCGGACAAAACGTGGGAAATCCTAATGTCAGTGTAGTGGACAGAAAATATGTGTATTTCTTGAGTAAAGACGGACTTAATTGTTATGATATGGAGTCGAAGCAAAATAAAATAGCTATACCGAATTTTGATTGCCAAAACTATTTTATTTATGACGGAACGATTTATTATACAGAGGAAGATCCGTACCTTAGAAGCTGTGATTTGAGCGGAGGCAATCAAAGAACGGTATATGACGGTTCAAAGCTTGGGTTTAATGCTGACAGCATACAGTTTAATATTTACAATAATACTTTATATGCACTTATAAAGTCATATGCTCAACACATGGGTTCGTTAAAGAGAATGAACCTTGACGGAAGCAATGTAGCAGATATTGCAGAAGATATTAAGTGGTTTAATATTGTAAACGGGAATGTATTCTTAAGATACTGGGATGGAAAGAGTAAACCTGATACTGAACTGTACACCTACAATATCGCGGCTAATACTCCGATAGGTCAGTTGGTAAACTTTGATGCGGCTATGGCAAATGCAAAGCCTGAGGTATCTACACAAAATACACAGTCAAGCAGTTCACAAAAAGATGATGAGTATTATCTGGAGAAATATGCACCGGTAATAAATGAATATAGAAGTGAAATATTAGCTAATGATGGTGGTAAAACTACAGCTAAGGTACCTGAAAGCTCTGATAAATATGGCTTTTATGATATAAATGGAAACGGAAGCAAAGAAATGCTGATAACATCCGAATATTTTTCATCTTGCTTATATCTGTATACATTACATAATGATTCTCCGGAGTTGATCGGAACATATGGTATAAGGAGAATGGGTAGAGATATTATGGAGGGAGGATATATTTATGAATATATATATGAGGGAACAAAGGATAGCTATAATATATATAAGCTAGATGATAGAGATAACCTTGTGGCAATATCATTAGTATCAAAAGAACATAAATTTCAAGAAAACGGAATGGAAACATACATATATACGATAAATAACACAGAAGTATCTAGGGATGATTTTGATAATTTTTGCCGAAAATATGGTATTGATGAGGAATCCGGAGTATCAAGTAAAGCTATAACCGGTAAATATCCTGGAACCAGAAGTTTTTAGATATTAGTAGATTATGGAAGAATATTTGCTAATTTGGAGAATAGTTACGGTGAATAGTTTACACTACGATGTGTTTTGATAGCCACAGAGATGAACTCTATTTTTGCAGGTATTAATGCAGGAAAGCTTATTTATGTCATAAGCACAAAATCAGTAGATAAAGTAATTAAGATAGCAATATGAGTTTTAAAGATTTTTAAAAGTTTGTATAAACACATAGAATAGTATAAAGGTCGTATATATTGAATCGGTATATATATATTGGTATATACTTACTTTGAAAGGACGGTGATTTTATGTTAGCGGCAAAAGTTTTTGAAAATGGTAGAAGCCGGGCGTTAAGATTGCCTAAGGAGTATAGATTTCATTGTGATGAAGTGATGGTAAATAAAACTGGTGATTTAGTGATTCTGTTGCCTAAAAACAGCAAGTGGGATTCCTTTATTACAGTTATAGATATGTTTTCAGACGACTTTATGATTGACAGATAAGATAAAGAGTTCACAAGAGTTCCCGATTTAGAAGTGTGTAATTGGGTCAAGTAAGCATGGAATATGATTTCCCCCTTGCATTTATGTAAGAAATGTGCTATAGTGATTAAAATATGTTTGACAGGAAAGTGGGCCGGTGGGTCCACTTTTTTATGCATATGAAAGGATAGAAATGAGCAAAAGTGAAACTTATGTAAAAAGAACGGAAGAGTTCTTAGAAAAACTGAGCGGTGAGCTTGAATTTGAGGTGGTGGATGTCGAATTTGTCAAAGAAGCCGGAGAATACTACCTAAGGGCATACTGCGATATGGAAGGCGGCATAGGGATAGAAGACTGTGCCGAGATTTCAAGGCGTCTTAGCGATTGGCTGGATGAGAATGATTTTATTGACGAGGGATATATTCTGGAGGTTTCTTCACCGGGACTTGGAAGAGCCCTGAAAAAGGATAAGGATTTTCTAAGAGAACTTGGGAAGGAAGTTGAGCTGAAGCTCTATAAGCCAAGGGAAGGTGTGAAAGATTTCGAAGGAGTATTAAAGTCATTTGACGGCGAAAATATAACAATAGAAACAGAAGATAAAGATGAAGTCTTTACAAAAAAAGAAATCGCAAATATCAGATTGAAAATAGATTTTTAACGGAGGATAATACAAAGGATGAATAAGGAATTACTTGAGGCGCTTGATCTCTTGGAAAAAGAAAAAAATATCAGTAAGGCTGCAATATTAGAGGCAATTGAGAACTCATTGATCTCTGCATGTAAGAACAATTTCGGAACTGCGGACAATGTAAAGGTAAGTGTAAATCCGAATACATGTGACTACTCCATAATACAGAGTAAGGAAGTTGTGGAAAGTCTGGGCAATAAGCCAAGCCTTGACGATAAGGCTACAAAAATATCACTTGCTGAAGCCAGAATGAAAAATCCGAATCTGAGTGTGGGAGATATAGTGCTTGTACCTGTTATTTCAAAAGAATTCGGAAGAATAGCGGCAGGAGTGGCAAAGAATGTTATTTTGCAAAAAATAAGAGAAGAAGAAAGAAAAGTGATCTTCAACGACTACTATATGAAGGAAAGAGATATAGTAAGCGGTGTTGTTACCAGATTTATGGGTAAGAATGTAGCAATAAATCTTGGCAAGATAGATGCTGTGCTTGCCGAAAGTGAGCAGGTAAAAGGTGAAGAATTAAAGCTTGGAGACAGATTGAAGGTATTTGTACTTGAGGTAAAGGACAATCCTAAGGGTCCGAGAATATCGGTATCAAGAACACATCCTGAGTTTGTAAAGAGACTCTTTGAGTCTGAAGTGCCTGAGATCAGAGACGGAGTGGTTGAAATAAAGTCAATAGCAAGAGAAGCAGGTTCAAGAACAAAGATTGCGGTATGCAGCAATGAGCCTGATATAGATCCTGTAGGAGCCTGTGTAGGTGTGGATGGTGTCAGAGTAAACGCTGTGGTTGATGAACTTAGAGGCGAAAAAGTGGATATAGTAAACTGGGATGACAATCCTGCATACCTTATCGAGAATGCGCTTTCACCGGCAAAGGTTATTGCGGTTGTAGCGGATGAAGAGACAAAGGAAGCGGATGTAATAGTTCCCGACTACCAGCTTTCACTTGCGATAGGTAAGGAAGGTCAAAACGCCAGACTTGCCGCCAGACTTACAGGATATAAGATAGATATAAAGAGTGAAAGTCAGGCAAGAGAGCTTGGAGTATTTGATTCATTAGACGGAAATGAAGATATGTCTGCAGATAGTGAAGATTACACAGATGCGGATAACGATGAGGATGCTGAGGCAGAAACAGAAAATGGCAACGATATTGAAGAATAAAGTACCTCAAAGAAAATGTATCGGATGTAATGAGTCAAAGCCTAAAAAAGAATTGATCAGAATAGTAAAGACACCTGAGGGAGAGATGCTTGTAGATGATACCGGCAGAGCAAACGGCAGAGGAGCATATATATGCAATAACCCGGAATGTCTGCAAAAAGCTATAAAAACCAAAGGATTAAACAGAGCATTTAAAATGAATGTAGATACGGATGTTTTGATAAAGCTTAGTGAGGAGATGGCAAAGCTTGGCAAGAGATAAGGTATTGAGTTTGATAGGACTTGCAATGAAAGCAGGTCAGGTGGTGTCTGGAGAGTTTTCAGTGGAAAAATGTATAAAGTCGGGTAAGGCGAAACTTGTCATAATAGCGACTGATGCATCTGAAAACACGAAAAAGAAATTTGAAGATAAGTGTAAATTTTATCATATTCCAATGATAATATATTCCACAAAGGAAACTTTGGGGACGGCTTTAGGCAAAGGGCTTAGATCATCAATAACATTGACTGAGGACGGATTTAAAAATGCAATATTAAAAATCACGGAGGAATGATAATTGAGAGTAAACGATCTGGCAAAAGAAATAGGAAAAAAGAACAATGAGCTGACAGCATATTTGAAGGAAAAGGGCATAGATAAGGCGGCCATGTCAAATATATCAGCTGATGAAGAAAAAATGCTTAGAGAAAAATTTAATAATATAGATGGTAATAAAAAAGTGAATAATAAAGAGAATATAGAAAACAACAAGGCGACAGAGACAACTAAAGTATCTGAGGGCAAAAAAGAAGAAGCTCCGAAGAAAAAGGTAAATGTCGTGTTCAGACCGCAAAACGCACAGCAGATGAATACAAAAAAATCAGTTTCAAAGGCAGGTACACAGGCAAAGAAGGTTGCAAAGAAAACTTCGGAAGGTGATTTATTAAAGCATACTCAAAACAAGAGTGCAGGTGAAGAAAAGAATAAGACCGATATACCGAAAGATGTAAAGAAAGAGGCAAAGAAGCAGGAGACAAGCGTTACTGCAGATAAGCCCGTAGAGAAGGCACCTGTATCAAAGCCTGTTGAAAATGTAATACCTTCTGTAGTTGAAGAAAAAAGAATAGAGCCTGTAAAGGAAGAGGTAAAAGAGCCTGTTAAGCCGAGAAATGTCTATGCTGAGATGGAAGCTGCAAAAAAGGCGAAGGAAAATGCCGCACCTATCAGAAATATCTTTAAGGAAAGAGAAGAAAGAGATAAGGCAAGAGGCAGAGATTCACGCTCTCAAAATAGAGATCAGAACAGAGATAAGAAGCCTTTTAACAGAGATAAGGATCAAAAGGGCAACTTCAAAAACGACAGAAACCAAAGGAGTAAAGACGGAGAGGGCAGAAACAGAAACTTTGCAGGCAAGGACAATAAGAGTTTTAACAGCTCAAACGACAGAAACAAAGATTTCTCCAAAGATAACGGCTCTAACAGAAGTTTTGGAAACAACAAACAGCAGGGCTTTAAGAAAAACGACTCAGCCGCAGGCGGTGTTCCTGTACTTGACGGCTTAGGAAAGAAGACTTCCAACAGAGTCAACAAGAACAACTTTAAAAATAACAATAAGAACGATAAGAAGCACAGAACAGAGGACGGACCTGCAAAGGGTAAGATAAGCAAGCACCCGTTCATAATGCCTGTAAAGCAAAAGGTGGAAGAGGTACAGGATGATATCAAAGAGATCATTATTCCTGAGACAATCACTATCAAGGAGTTTGCTTCAAAGCTTAAGCTTCAGCCTTCAACAATAGTAAAGAAGCTTTTCTTAAAAGGACAGATAGTTACACTGAATACTGAACTTACATTTGAGCAGGCTGAAGAGATTGCTCTTGAGTATGACGTTATCTGTACTATGGAAGAAAAGGTCGATGTTATCGGAGAACTCTTGGCTGAAGAGGACGATCCGGAGGATACTTTGGTACCTAGACCGCCTGTAGTAGTGGTAATGGGTCATGTCGATCACGGTAAAACATCACTTCTTGACGCTATAAGAAAGACAAATGTTACCAGCAGAGAGGCCGGCGGTATCACACAGCACATCGGTGCATATATGGTAAAAATCAACGGAGAGCCTATTACTTTCCTTGATACACCGGGACATGAGGCGTTTACCGCAATGCGTATGCGTGGTGCACAGGCTACAGATATTGCAGTACTTGTAGTAGCTGCGGATGACGGCGTGATGCCTCAGACTGTAGAGGCCATCAACCATGCAAAGGCTGCAGGTGTTGAGATAATAGTTGCAATCAACAAGATAGACAGACCTGCCGCAAATATCGACAAGGTAAAGCAGGAGCTTTCAGAGTATGAGCTTATCCCTGAAGATTGGGGCGGTTCAACTATATTCGTACCTGTATCCGCAAAGACAGGAGAGGGTATCTCAAACCTTCTTGAGATGATAATACTTACAGCCGAAGTAAAAGAGCTTAAGGCAAATCCGAACAGAAAGGCAAGAGGTCTTGTAATAGAGGCCGAGCTTGATAAGGGTAAAGGACCTGTAGCGAGAATACTTGTTCAAAAGGGAACTCTTCATGTAGGAGATTTCATAGCTGCAGGAGCATGCTCGGGTAAGGTTCGTGCCATGATGAACGATAAGGGAGTCAAGGTAAAGTCGGCAGGACCTTCAACACCTGTTGAGATCTTGGGACTTGACAGCGTACCGAATGCAGGTGAAGTATTTGTGGCCACAGAAAACGACAAGGAAGCTAAGGCGTTTGCCGCAACCTTTATCTCAGAGAGTAAGAATAAGCTTATCGAAGATACCAAGGCAAAGCTTTCACTTGACGATCTGTTCAGCCAGATTAAGGCGGGAAATGTTAAGGAACTTCCTATAGTTGTAAAGGCCGATGTTCAGGGTTCTGTTGAGGCTGTAAAGCAGTCACTTACAAAACTTTCAAATGAAGAGGTTGCCGTAAAGGTAATCCACGGCGGTGTTGGTGCTATCAATGAGAGCGATGTTGTACTTGCGGCCGCAAGTAACGCAATTATTATCGGATTCAATGTAAAACCGGATCAGATGGCAAAGGCTACAGCCGAAAGAGAAAATGTCGACCTCAGACTTTATCGAGTAATCTATCAGGCAATCGAAGATATCGAGAGCGCTATGAAGGGTATGCTTGAGCCTATCTATGAGGAGAAGGTTATCGGGCATGCGGAGATCAGACAGATCTTTAAGGCTTCAGGTGTCGGAAATATTGCAGGCAGCTATGTGCTTGACGGTAAGTTTGTAAGAGGATGTAAGGTAAGAATTACAAGAGACGGAGAGCAGATCTTTGACGGAAATCTTGCATCACTTAAGAGATTCAAGGACGATGTTAAGGAAGTTGCTACAGGTTACGAGTGCGGTCTTGTATTTGAGAAGTTCAACGATATCAAGGAATTTGACCAGGTTGAAGCATATGATATGGTAGAAGTTCCAAGAAAGTAAAAGAAAGGAATGTATGAGAAAGAACAGTTTGAAGTCTACTATGATAAGCTCGGAGGTAATGAAAACTGTATCTGAAATCATCAGGGGAGAGGTGAAGGACCCGAGAGTCGCACCTATGACCAGTGTTACGGATGCGGAAGTTACCACGGATTTGAAGTACGCCACAATATATGTCAGCGTACTTGGGGATGACGAGCAGTCAAAGAAGACATTGTTGGGACTAAAATCCTCTTCAGGCTTTATAAGAAAAGAGCTTGCAAGAAGATTAAACTTAAGAAACACACCTGAACTCAGGTTTGTTTTGGACGAGTCGTTGGCTTACGGTATGAAAATGGATAAGCTGATAGACGAAGTAATAAAAAAAGACGAGACGGGCAATGAATAAATTATTAGATCTTATTGAGAATGCAAAAAATATAGCAATTACGGGGCATGTAAGCCCGGACGGAGATTGCACAGGTTCAACACTTGCACTTTATAACTATATAACTGAAAATTTTGAAGGTAAGCAGGTAAGAGTTTGCCTTGAGAAGCCGTCAAAGAAGTTTTCATATATGAACGGGTTTGATCTGATAAGTGAAGACCCGTTTTCGGAGGCGGATCTGTTGGTATCTTTAGATGCATCTGACAGAGAAAGACTTGGAATCAGAGGTGTAATGCTTGATACTGCAAAAGAAAGTATCTGTATAGACCACCATGTCACCAATACAAACTTTGCAAAGTTCAACATAGTTGAGGACTTTAGAAGTTCAACCTGTGAGCTTTTGTATACACTGCTTGATTATGACAAAATCAGTGTAAATACGACTGTTTGCCTATACACCGGAATAGTCCATGACTCAGGTGTGTTTAAGTATCAGTCAACCACAAGGCAGACTATGGAAATAGCAGGTGCACTTATAGACAAGGGCTTTGATTTTACAAAGATTATTGACGATACCTATTTTAAAAAGGACTTCAAAGCTTCAAAGCTTTTAGGCTTGGTACTTACAAATGCCAAACTGATATTTGACGGTAAATGTTGTTACGGCTTGCTTGACTATGACACTTGGACAGGCTATATTGATGATAAGAAAAAAATGGATGGAATCATAGAGAATCTCAGAAATATAGACGGTGTTGAGATAGCATTATTTATGTATGAGACTGCCAAAGATGAACATAAGGTAAGTCTTCGCTCCATAAATGCGGATGTAAGCTCTATTGCTACGGCACTTGGCGGCGGAGGTCATATGAGAGCCGCCGGAGCTACAGTCTACGGCAAGGCCGATGAACTTTTGGAGAACACAATATTGCCTATGATAAAGAAAGAACTAAATGGCTAAGAATACTTATAACGGTATAATAAATATCTTTAAAGAAAAAGGTTATACATCTCACGATGTCGTGGCAAAGATGAGAGGTATATTAAAGCAA
Organism: uncultured Lachnoanaerobaculum sp.; assembly: GCF_938015485.1. Classification (GTDB taxonomy): domain Bacteria; phylum Bacillota; class Clostridia; order Lachnospirales; family Lachnospiraceae; genus Lachnoanaerobaculum. The sequence continues at coordinate 11,907 of NZ_CALLVU010000140.1, forward strand.
AAAAAAATAGGGCATTCAGGGACTTTGGACCCTGACGCTACAGGCGTTCTTCCCGTTTTACTGGGGAATGCCACCGTACTTTCCGATATGCTTACAGATAAGTCAAAAGAGTATGAGGCGATACTGCTTTTAGGAGTTTCTACAGATACTCAGGATATATCAGGTGAGGTATTAAAAAAAGCCGATACATCATCACTGAAAGAAGATGATGTAAAGTCAGCGGTACTTTCCTTTTTAGGTGAGTATATGCAGATGCCGCCGATGTATTCCGCACTTAAGGTGGGCGGTAAAAAGCTTGTGGATCTGGCAAGAGAAGGCAAGGAAGTCAAGAGAGAGCCGAGAAAAGTTCATATTTTCGATATCGACATTATAGATATAAGTCTGCCGAGAGTTAAGTTTAAAGCCAAGGTATCAAAGGGTACATATATAAGGACGCTATGTCATGATATAGGAGAAAGGCTTTTAGTAGGCGGTTGCATGGAGTCACTTATAAGGACCAGAGTGGATAGGTTTGACATAAAAGGGTCGATTACCCTTGAGTGTGTCGAAGAAAGAAAAGAGTGTATAAATAACGATATAATGAGTGTGGAAGAATACTTTTCCTTCCTGCCTAAGATAAATACCTCTTCAGACTTTGACAAGTATCTGCACAACGGCAATAAGTTAAAGCTTAATAAAGATTTTGAATCAGGTAAATTATACAGATTATATGATTCACAGGACAGATTTATTGCGATATATAGAAGAGAGATGACTGAACTGAAGCCATTTAAGATGTTTTTATAGACAGGTGATGATGTGATTACATTTATAAATACAACTGAAATAAATATAACAGAAAAAACAGCTGTTGTTATAGGAAAGTTTGACGGTGAACACAGAGGGCACAGAAAGTTGTTTAGGACGCTTAAGAAAGAGGCAACTGAAAGAGGACTGAAGACTGTGGTATTTTCCTTCAGGATATTGCCGTCAAATATTGTAAAAAATAAACATACCACACAGATTTTTACAAATGTGGAAAGAAGAAAAAAATTAGAAGAACTTGGAATTGATTACTATATAGAGTATCCCTTCAATATGGATATATCAAGACTCACAGGTGAGGAGTTCTTAAAAGATATTCTTATTAAGAAACTTGGCATGGCTGAGATAGTGGCAGGAGACGATGCGGCTTTCGGCTACAAAAAAAGCGGTAATATCGAGCTGCTTAACAGGCTTTCAAAGGAATTGGGCTTTGATGTAAAGATAATTACAAAGGAAAAAGACGATTTCCAAAATGATATCAGCTCCACGCTTATCAGGTCAAAGCTTGATGAGGGAGATATGGAAGAAGCCAATAAGCTTTTAGGAGGAGTATATTCTATAAGCGGTGTTGTTGAAGAGGGAAATAAGTTAGGTGTTAAGCTCGGTTTTCCGACACTGAATATTTTTCCTTCAAGTGAGAAGCACCTGCCCAAATCCGGAGTGTATGCGTCAAGAGTAAGAATAGGTGATGACGATACACTCTACTTAGGGCTTACCAATGTAGGTTCAAATCCAAGTATAAAAGATGATAAAAAGGACCATATTGCAAGGGTTGAGACATATCTCTACAATTTCGACGCCACACTTTACGGCAGAGAGATAGAGGTATATCTTTATAAATATATAAGACCTGAGATAAAGTTTGAAAGTTTGGAGGCTTTAAAGAGCCAAATAAGCAAGGACAAAGTGGAAGTATTGAACTTTCTGAACAGTCATACAAATTAAAGGAGAGCTATGGAAGAGAAGGATTTATTTGAAAACGGTATAGTAGATGACGGAAGTGTATCTGTTTCTATCACACTTGATGACGACACGGTATTGGAGTGCATTGTATTAAATATATTCAGTGCAGGTGACAGAGAGTATATTGCGGTAATGCCTGAGACGGATGACGAGGAGGGAACTGTATATCTTTACAGATATTCAGAGACAGCCGACGGTCAGCCTGAGCTTACCAATATAGAGACAGATGAAGAATATGAGATAGTGGCAGATGCCTTTGACGAGCTTCTTGACGATGAAGAGTTTGAGGATATGCTTGGAGAAGATGAATTCTAAATAAAATGCAAAATCAGGTTACAGTTTGACTATGCGGTTAAACTGTAACTTTTTGTATATATGGTGAAGGAAATGAAGAAAGAATTATACTATTTTAATGTTGACGGTAAATACGGTTGGGATCAAAACGATTTTAAGGATCTTTGGATGAATAAGGGCGGATGTGCCTGTGTAACCGCTTGTGACAGCTTTATTTATATGAGAAAGTATATGGGCAAGGATAAGCTCTATCCATATGATATTGACAGGATAACTTCCCTTGATTACATCGACTTTTCAAACAGTGTAAAGCCTTATTTAAGACCCAGAATAACGGGAATTGACAGACTTGAGATATATGTGGACGGAGTAAGTGAGTTTTTGGAAGATATGGATGAGCATTCTATAAGCCTGTCGGAATTTTCAGGTGACAACTCACTTGATGATGCGAAAAATGCTGTAAAATCACAGATAGACAAGGGACTTTTGGTGCCGATGCTTGTTCTTATGCATAAGAATCCCGAGTACAGAGATTTTTCATGGCATTGGTTTTTGCTTACCGGATATGACGAGGAAGTGGATAAGTTTTTGGTCAAGGTTGTAAGCTATGGAAGCTACAGGTGGTTTGACCTTAAAGAGCTTTGGAATACAGGCTACAGAAGAAAAGGCGGATTGATATTGTTTAATAAAAACGCTTGACAATATCTAAAATAAAGCATAGATTGATAAAAAAGCTTATGTAGTTGCCGGAAAGGAAATGGAATAATGATGGATAAAAGAAATTTGACACTATTGACTGACTTGTATGAACTTACAATGATGCAGGGATATTATGTTGAAAACAGCGCCAATGAAACAGTCATCTTTGATATGTTTTACAGATCAAATCCGAATAAGAACGGATATGCAATATGTGCGGGACTTGAACAAGTCACCGACTACATAAACAATCTGCACTTTGATGACGAAGATATAGAATATCTTAGGAGTACAAAGATATTCAGAGATGATTTTTTGGAGTATCTGAGAAACTTTAAGTTCACAGGAGATATCTACGCTATACCTGAGGGTAGTGTCATCTTCCCGAGAGAGCCTCTTGTAAAGGTAATTGCACCTATAATGCAGGCACAGCTTATAGAGACCGCACTCCTAAATATCATAAACCATCAGTCACTGATAGCAACCAAGGCAGCAAGAGTTGTTTTGGCTGCGGAAGGTGACGGAGTAATGGAGTTCGGACTCAGAAGAGCACAGGGACCTGACGCAGGTATTTACGGTGCCAGAGCGGCAATGATAGCAGGTTGTGTGGGAACCAGCAATGTACTGTGCGGAAGAATGTTTGATGTACCGGTGCTGGGAACACATGCACACAGCTGGATAATGAGTTTTCCGGATGAGCTTACCGCCTTCAGAGCATATGCAAAGACCTTCCCTACAGCATGCACACTTTTGGTAGATACTTATGACACCTTAAAATCAGGTATACCTAATGCAATAACAGTGTTTAAAGAGATGAGAGCGGCAGGCATACCTCTTAAAAACTACGGTATCAGACTTGACAGCGGTGACCTTGCATATCTGTCAAAAAGAGCGAAAGAAATGCTTGATGAGGCAGGTTTTGACGATGCTGTGATATCTGCTTCAAACGACCTTGATGAGAATATTATTTCTTCACTGAAGTTGCAGGGTGCCACCATCAACAGATGGGGAGTAGGTACAAATCTTATCACATCCAAGGATTGTCCAGCCTTCGGAGGCGTATATAAGCTTGCGGCTGTTAAGGATGATAAGAACGGCGAGTTTATACCGAAGATAAAGTTGTCTGAGAATGCCGAAAAGATTACAAACCCGGGAAATAAGAAAATATACAGGATTTACAATAAGAAGACAGGCAAGATAATAGCAGATTATATATGCTTGGAAGATGAGGTTTTATCTGAAGACGAATCACTTATGCTTTTTGACCCTGTGGAGACATGGAAGAGGACAAAACTTAATGCAGGTTCATTTGAGGTTAAGGAGCTTTTGGTTCCGGTATTTAAAAACGGTGAATGTGTATACAAGTCACCTTCAGTGATGGAGATAAGAGATTTTTGTAAGAAGGAGCTTGATACTCTTTGGGATGAATCAAAGAGACTTGCATACCCTCATGAGACTTATGTAGACCTGTCACAGAAGCTTTGGGATATGAGATATGAATTATTGCAAAAATATCATTATCAGGAGTTATAAATAGATAGAAGTTATGATACAGGAGATATACCCTAAGGTCTTTTATCCTGAGTTCAGGAATAAAAAGGCTACAAATAAAAAATCATTTGTTTTACATTTTGAATACAATAAAGTAATGCTTATAAAGGATGTATTGACAGGAGAGATAAGACTTCCGAGATTTGAGGATTTAGAAGAAGACGATGAAAATATATATGAAAAGTCTTATTATGTAAACGCTGTGGATGATGAGGAGTTTTATCTGGTGGATGATATGCAGGTGCCTGAGTTCGGTGGTTTCTATATGGAAGGAATGCAGGTGCTTCGTGAGTTTTCTCCACAGTATCAGGCGTTTGCAACTATCAGTGCATCACAGGTATACAGATGGATGAAGAGCAGGAAATACTGCGGATACTGTGGGACGGTTACAGAGAAGTCAAATACCGAAAGAGCGTTGATTTGCCCGAAGTGTAAGAATATAGAATATCCTAAGATATCTCCTGCAATTATAGTGGCTATAAGGGATGGAAACAGACTGCTTCTGACAAAGAATGCAAAGGGTACATATAAGTTTTATGCGCTTGTAGCCGGATTTGTCGAGGTGGGAGAGAGCCTTGAAGATGCGGTAAGAAGAGAAGTCATGGAGGAAGTGGGGCTTAAGGTGAAGAATATACAAAGCTATAAGTCACAGCCTTGGTCATTTTCGGACTCACTGATGCTTGCTTTTATTGCGGATTTGGACGGTGATGATAAGATTACAATACAGGAAGAGGAACTCTCTGAGGCGAGATGGTTTGAGAGAGAGGATGTTCCGGTGCTTCCTTTTCATATCAGTGTAGGACATGAACTTATACAAAAATTTAGAGACGGGGAAATATAAAAAAATATATACTACAGGTAGAATGACATTAGAATTTTTTTATGTTATTCTATAAACAGTGACTTGGGCCTGTGCCCGGAAAGGAAAAGACATGAGAACAATGAATCGTTTTGACTATTTAAATATTGAACGCTATGATTACGCACTTCTTAGTATGCCGTCTAGGAAGGGCTTTGTTTCAGTGCACTCATTGGAGATAGGTCAAGTACGAGAAAATTGTTTGTATAATTATAGGCATAGGTAGATTTATGCCGATATTATAAATGTTTTTGAGGCCGCTTACTCTAAATGGGTAGGCGGTTTTTTTGATGTAAAGGAGAAGATGTGGATAGAATTGAAATAAAAGGTAGAGTAAATACGGCCATATGCTATGCAAAGGTTGTAGAGGATGAGGCAATAGAGCAGATAAGAAGAATGTGTGACTATATTATAACTGAAGGATCGAGAATTCGTATAATGCCTGACGTCCATACCGGAAAGGGATGTACTATAGGTACTACAATGACAATACGTGAAAGAGTTGTTCCGAATATAGTCGGAGTGGATATCGGATGCGGAATGTATACGGTAAAGCTTGGAAATGTGGAAATAGATTTTGAGAAAGTAGATGAGGCCGCTCATTATATACCGTCAGGAACGGGTGTATGGGACGGCAGACAGGAGCGCTTTGATTTAACAAAGTTAAACTGCTTCAGATATTTGAAAGATTCAAGAAGGCTTGAGCGCTCACTTGGCACACTTGGCGGCGGAAATCACTTTATAGAGATTGATGAGGCAAGTGACGGATGTAAATACTTAATAATACATTCAGGCTCGAGAAATCTCGGAAAGCAGGTTGCACAGTATTATCAGAGATTGGCGGCAAACTTAGATAGAGGGTATGATACTTATCTTGAAAAAAGAGATGAGATAATAAGAATTTATAAGGAGCAGGGCAGAAAAAGTGAAATACAGGCTGCTCTAAAGGATCTTCATTGGCATGTATATGAGTCTGAAACAAGTATGCCTGATGATTTATGCTATGTTTCAGGAAAATATCTGGATGAGTATTTAAAAGATGTGGAGATTTGTCAAAACTTTGCAAAAAGAAATCGAGAGCTGATGGCGGAAATCATCCTAACGAGAACAGGAATGAAGAGTCTTGATTCATTTCATACTGTACATAACTATATTGATGTAAGTGAAATGATTTTAAGAAAGGGCGCTATTGCCGCACATAGCAGTGAAAAGGTCTTAATTCCGATAAATATGAGAGACGGAAGCGTTTTGGCTGTGGGCAAGGGAAATCCTGATTGGAACTACTCCGCACCTCACGGAGCAGGAAGACTTATGTCAAGAACTGCCGCAAAAAACAATTTGAGTTTAGATGAGTATAAAGAGACGATGAAGGGAGTTTATTCCACTTCTATAAATGAAGATACATTGGATGAGGCTCCGATGGCATATAAAAGACTTGAGGATATCATAGATGTTATAAGTGATTCAGTTGATATTATCGAGGTAATGAAACCTATTTATAATTTTAAAGCTTCAAACTAAGGAATTATCTTTTCCTTAGCTTGAGGCGGAAAGGAAAAGAGATGATTGTATTTCCTACCATTGATTTGGTAGCAACAGGAAAAAATATTATAAAACTTAGAGAAGAGTCGGGACTTAGTGTAAGAGATTTGCAAAATATCTTCGGTTTTGCAACACCGCAGGCTATTTACAAATGGCAGCACGGAACAGCACTGCCGACAATAGATAATCTTATAGTACTGTCGGCGGTATTTAAGGTATCTATGGAAGAAATTATTATAGTAGAGACAAAAATAAGTGCCTAAATATCAAAAATAAAATAGATAAAAAGAATAAAAAATACCTTAAATAGAATTATATTGAGATAATTTTCTAAATATGTTACTATATAATCTACATGGAGGTGGTTTTATGTGGAAGGATATTGTTAGATTGTCATCTTTAACAATAAAAAATATTAAGAATGTAAAAAAAGGTACAATAATCATGCCACATGAAAACAACAGAAGTTTGGATTGTGGCGGTGCGGAAATACTTGGTATCTATGGACAAAACGGTTCAGGAAAGACTGCAATTGTTGATACGTTTTCATTCCTTCAACAAATTATGATTGGTGAGGAATTAGATCAAAAAATAGATGATTATATTGATACGGATTCAGAGTGTGCCGAGGTAAATGCAGAGTTTAATATATTCAGTGAAAATACTTTATATGAAGTCGGATACAATATAATTTTTGCTAAGAGTGACGACGGAATATTTATTGATAGAGAATATATAAATTGTGCAATAAATTATGACAGAAGCAGAACAAATAAAAATATATTTATTGACTATAATAGAAATGACACCGAAGCTATTTTTAAGCCACAGAAAAGGCTTGAGGAATTGATTGGAAAGAATAAGGATATTAAAACAGATCTTATTGTAGCAAAGAAAATGGCTGAAAAGAGTAATTGTTCATATATATTTGGGGAAAGCAGCAGAGAAATTTTTTTTAATAATAAATCAGATAAATTCAAAAATTATGAATTTGTATTAAAGGCGTTATTTAGATTTGCGGTTAGAGATTTATTTGTAATTGATAATTCACATTCAGGCATGATTTCGACTAATGTTTTGTTACCGATGTCTTTTCGTGTAGATAAAGAAAAAGTAGGAATGAAAGGAGACTTTGCAGTACCTTTGATGGAGCCTTTTGTGTTGGACAGTGAACGAAAGGAGCTTCTTGGGGAGATTGTGGATCAAATCAATACAGTCCTTTATACAATAATTCCGGGAATGGGAATAGATATTAAAGACTATGGTAAGCAGGCTTTAGACTCGGGTGAAGAGGGATGGAAAGTTGAGCTTATGTCTGTGAGAGGAGATAAGAAACCTATTCCTATCAGAATGGAATCAGACGGTATTATCAAAATAATTTCAATTTTAAATGCTCTCATACAGGCATTTAGTAATTCTTCAATATGCCTTGTTATAGATGAGTTGGATGCCGGAATATTTGAGTATCTGTTAGGTGAGTTATTGGATATTTTTTCAAAGAGTGCTAAGGGTCAATTAATTTTTACATCTCATAATCTTCGTGCTCTTGAGATGCTTGATAAAGAAAGTATTATGTTTTCTACAGTCAATCCTGATAACAGATATATTCATATGAAGAATGTTAAAGATTCAAATAACCTAAGAAGTATGTATATAAGAAGTATAACTCTTGGTGGTCAGGAAGAGACGATTTATGAAGAAACAGACAGCTTAAAGATATCCAGAGCATTCAGAAAAGCATGTAAACTTAGAAAAGCACTTTTCATCTAAGGAAGTTCAATTTGTAGTGGTTCATGGCGATATTACATCGGACTATGATACTACAAGAGATAATGTGCTGATAAAATCTATATAAATATAAAACAAGATATACCGTTAATATAGCATTATTTAAAACAGCTGTATTAACGGTATTGGTTTTTGTAACAGATAGACTGTGTATTGTATTATTAGTGAGTATTATATACTAACCTTTTTCTTAGATATGTTATATAATAGTTTACAGCATATTGCTCAACAAGAGTAATACAAGTAATTAGAGGTGCCAAGATAAAGACATTGTCTTAGTATATAAGACTTAGAATGGAAAAAATGTGGAAAAGATGATAGATATAAAGTCTGCGCCAATTAATTCTGTTTTGAAGATATTGTTGCAGGATAAAACTTCAAAGAAAAATATAATATGGGCAACCGACACATATGCAGAGTATGGTGAAGGATTCTTGGATTATGAGCAAATAAGTGCCGGATTTCTTGTCTATCATGCTGATATTATAAAGCCTAGGATAAAAAAGACTTTGGAAGCACAGGTAGACAGAACGAAAAAGAGAGCTGAGGTTTTTACTCCTGCTTGGCTTTGCAATAAGATGAACAATTACTGTGATGAAGAATGGTTTGGCAGAAAAAGTATTTTCAATATTGAAAATAATGATAATACCTGGACAGTTATAGAAAAAAAAGTAGAGTTTGAGAATGCTACATGGCAAGAATATGTGGATTCCAGAAGACTTGAGATAACGTGTGGAGAAGCGCCGTATTTAGTTTCAAGGTATAATGCGGCAAGTGGAGAATTTATAGAACCTACAAAAAATAGAATAGGCATACTTGATAGGAAACTTAGAATAGTAAATGAAAATACAGATGACTATGATACATGGATAAAGTGGGCATTAAGAGCTTTTGAGTCGGTATACGGTTATGAATATCAGGGTGATAATCTTTTGATAGCAAGGATAAATATGCTATTGACATTCACAGATTACTATGAGGAGCGTTGGAAGAGCGCACCTGATAGTAAATTGCTTAATGATGTAGCAAAAAAGATAGTATGGAATATATGGCAGATGGACGGACTAAAAGCTACATTACCACTTGGAAAGCCATATGAAGAGTGCTATCAAATATCTTTTTTTGATAATAATGAAGATTCAAATGGTAAAGAGAATAAGGCAGTACCATGTAAAATATATGACTGGAGAAGAGACCGTTCAATACTGTTTAAAAAGCTGGAGGATATGAAGATGGGAAAGAAAATGTTTGATTATATAATAGGAAATCCGCCGTATCAGGATACAACAATAGGTGATAATATTACTTACGCTCCACCAATATACAATAAATTTATGGATGAATCTTATAAATTAGCAGATAGGGTTGAGTTAATACATCCTGCAAGATTTCTCTTTAATGCAGGTAGTACTCCTAAAGCATGGAATAAAAAAATGTTAGAAGATAAAAATTTTAAAGTACTTAAATATGAGGAAAATAGCAGTAATATTTTCCCTAATACAGATATTAAAGGTGGAATAATCATATCTTATAGAGATGACAAAAAACATATGGTGCAATAGAAATTTTCACACCATATATTGAATTGAATAGTATACTTAAGAAAGTGATTCATAGGCAGGATTTCAAAGCATTGGAAAATATAATTGTAACAAGTTACGCTTATCACTTTTTAGATAATGTATATGCTGATTATCCAGATGCAATAGGTGCTTTAAGTAGTGGTCATGAATATGATTTCAAGTCTAATGTTTTTGAAAAAATGCCACAAGTTTTTACTGCAGAAAAAATAGATGACGGTCAAGAATACTTGAGAGTTCTTGGTAGAATAAATAATGAAAGAGTATATAGATTTATTGCTTCTAAATATGTTAATGAAGTTAGTAATCTAAACTATTATAAAGCATTTATGCCGGGAGCTATTGGAACAGGTGAGTTTGGACAAGCATTAACACTACCTATTGTTGGATATCCCAAAGACGCGTCAACCGAGACGTTTTTGAGTATAGGTAAATTTGATTCCATTGAAGAGACTGAAAATGTAATTACTTATGTGAAAACAAGATTTTGTAGAACGTTATTAGGAGTTTTGAAGAAGACGCAAGCAAACACACCAGGTAAGTGGGCATATGTTCCGCTTCAAGATTTCACATCAGATTCAGATATTGATTGGAGTAAATCTATAAATGAAATAGATTTGCAACTTTATAAGAAATATAATCTTGATAAAAAAGAGATTGAATTTATAGAAACACATGTAAAGGAGATGTCCTAATGGCAGCAATCAATATAAAGACAGCAATAAGAGTAAACCCGCAATGTTATGCCTATACCCTGCCTCAAGTGCCGTCAAAAAATGGTTGGACAAAGATTGGATTCACAGAAAGAGATGTAAATGTTCGTATAGCGGAACAACTACATACTGCCGGACTTAAGCCTAATATTTGCTGGCATTTACTGGCGACATACAGAACTGAACCGTTTGGAAATTTTACAGATAAAGACTTTCATCTATACTTGAAGAAGCTGGGGTTTGAAAGAGAAAGTGGTACGGAGTGGTTTAAGATTGATCCAAATATTGCCAAGTCAAAGTATAATGATTTCACAGAGAACCATGGGGTAGTAAATGATGCTACAGACACAGCTTGCCCATATACACTTAGAGATGAGCAAAATGATGCAGTCGAGATAACCTTGAAATATTTCAATTCTCATAAAAATGGTGAATTTCTTTGGAATGCAAAGCCACGTTTTGGAAAAACACTTGCTGCATATGATTTATGTAAGAGAATGAAAGCTAAAAATATTTTGATTGTGACCAATCGTCCGGCTATAGCTAACTCATGGTATTCAGACTATGAGACATTTCTTGGAACAGAGTCAGGATTTTATTTTGTCAGTAGTGTGGATGGAATAAAGGACAAGAAGTATGTATATAGTCGCAGTGAGTATGTGGATAAAGTCAGTAAAGAAGATAATGATGACAGAGGATGCATACAGTTTGTCAGTTTACAAGATCTCAAGGGTTCTATATATTTTGGCGGTCAATATGACAAGCTTATGGAGATAAGTGATACAAAGGATGAAAAAGGAAATTATAAGGGAATACTTTGGGATATACTGATAATAGATGAAGCACATGAGGGTGTGGACACGTATAAGACAGATATAGCTTTTGATCATATCAGAAGATATCATACACTACATCTTTCGGGAACACCGTTTAAGGCGTTGGCAAATGATAAATTTTCACAGGATGCCATATACAACTGGACCTATGCTGATGAGCAGGCAAAGAAAAGGGATTGGGATCAGAAGGATGAGTTTGAGAACCCATATGAAAACTTGCCATGTTTGAATCTATATACCTATCAAATGTCGGAAATTATTAAGGATAAGCTGACTAAAGGTATAGAACTTGATAATAATATGGAAGAGTATGCTTTTGATTTGAACGAGTTCTTTGCGACAAATGAATCCGGTAAGTTTTTACATGATGTAGAAGTGGATAAATTCTTAGATGCATTGACAAAACTGGAGAAATTTCCGTTTTCTACAGATGAATTGAGAAATGAATTAAAGCATACATTTTGGTTGTTGAATAGAGTGGCAAGTGTTAAGGCTTTAGCCAAGAAACTTGAACTCCATCCTGTATTTAGTAAATATAAGGTGGTGGTTGCTGCAGGCAACGGAAAACAGGATGATGATGAGAATAGGAAGTCTTTTGATCGTGTTACTGAAGCGATAAAAAACCATGATAAGACTATTACACTTTCAGTTGGACAGCTCACTACAGGCGTTACTATAAAGGAGTGGAGTGCGGTTTTAATGCTGTCAAATATGTCATCACCTTCGCTGTATATGCAGGCTGCATTCCGTGCACAAAACCCATGTTTATTCAAAGGTAGCGATGGTGGATTTTACAGAAAAGAGAATGCATATGTATTCGATTTTGATCCGGCTCGAACACTGACGATTTTTGAAAAGTTTGCAAATGATTTGATTCCTAAAAATTCCGGATATACTACAGATATTGAAAAAAGAAAAGATAATATAAAGGCATTGTTAAACTTTTTTCCTGTATACGGTGAGGATAATAGTGGTGAGATGACACTTTTAGATGCGGAGTCTGTACTTTCTATACCGAGACATATATATGCGAGAGAAGTTGTAGAGCGTGGATTTATGTCAAATTTTCTATTTGCGAATATTTCAGGTATATTTGCGGCACCAAGAGAAATCATTGATGTTATCAACAATATGCAGGCAATAGAAGAACCGAAGGCGTTGAACAGAGTGAATGTAGATGAAAATACAGCTGATGAGCTATGTATCAATGATAACGGGATTGTAGAGTTATCTACAGAACAAGTAATTGGAACTGCAAAGGACTTGTTTGGTGAAAAGATATATTCGACTGTAAGCACAGGATTAGAAAGTATGGCTGATGAGATTGTAAAGGATCGTGAAGCTAATCCACAACCGAAAAAGAACGAACTTGATGAGCTACAAAAGAAGTTCAGCAAGCCTTTAACTGATATTATGATGGAAACAGTTAAACAGAAATATGGTAATGATTTAAAGAAATCCACACAAAATCAGCTTGAAAGAGATATTCATAATAAGGCGTCTGTTATTGTAAAACATGAATACGGCGAGTATGCAATAAACGCAAATAAACTTGAAAAAGAGAAGGAAGAAAAAATTGTCGAGGCACAAAATAGAGGAGCTTCGATGGTAGATATAAGTAAGCTTGATGAAGAGTACAATAATAGAAAAAAAGAAAACTACAATCAGCTAATACAGGATATTAAGGACAAGCTTAATAGTGAGGAAGCAATTAAAAGCATGACTTATGATATAGTGGAAACTGTAGAGACTGAAAAGCTTAACAAAGAGAAAGAGTATATCGAAGGCAGTGTGAGAGATCATTTGAGAGGTTTTTCAAGAACTATTCCGGCATTCCTTATGGCATATGGCGACGAGAGTACAACTCTTGAAAATTTTGATACACTGGTTCCGGAAGATGTTTTTTTTGAGGTTACAAAAAGTACACAAAGTGATGAGGGTGTGACATTAGCACAGTTTCGCATGCTTCGTGATGGTGGATTCTACTATGAAAAGGATGAGCATGGTAATGAAATAAGAGATGAGAAACATAAAAAATATTTTGAGGGACATCTTTTTGATGAGGTGGTATTTAATGATGCGGTTACAGAATTTATGAAGAAGAGAGCTGAACTTGCTGACTATTTTAGTGAATCCAATAATGGTGATATATTTGATTATATTCCGGCTCAAAAGACAAATCAGATTTTTACACCTAAGCCGGTAGTAAAAGATATGGTAGATAGACTTGAAAAAGAAAATCCGAATTGTTTCGACGACCCTGAGGCTACATTTGCAGATCTCTATATGAAATCCGGCATGTATATTACAGAAATAGTAAAAAGACTTTTTCAAAGTAAAAAAATGAAGGAACTTTTACCGGATGAAACTGTAAGACTGAATCACATATTTGCCAATCAGGTTTACGGATGTGCACCAACAGAAATCATCTATCAAATTTGCCGAAGATACATACTTGGTTTTAGTGATAGAATCAAGATTGAAAAAGATAATATCAAGCTTTGCGATACATTGGAATATGCAAAAAATGGTAAATTGGAAGATAAGATGAGAGAATTGTTTGGGTTTGATGCATAATAGATTTTATTTATTAAAAAAGGGGCAGATAAATATAATGAAAGGATCAGAAGATATTATAGGAGCATTCAGATCAGTTACAGAAGCTAATAGAAAGATGCTTTCAAGTATAAATACTGAATCTATACAAAGAGTAAATAATATGATATCTGGAGCTATAAATAGGTCTACATTATGTGGATTAGCTTTTGATGTTAATGAATACTTAAATTTAAAAGAAAAAGTGAGTGGAGTATTTACTAATACGTATTTGAATTCGATAGATACAAGTATTTTTCCTCAAAGAATGATAAATGATATTGCAGATATGCAAGCTTCAGTAGCAGTAATAGGGAATATCACAGATATGACAAGTATGCTAAGAGGGTTAGAATTCAATTTAGCAAAAGCAGATATAGACGGTTGTGTTAATGTGGTACAAGGTGCATTAAATAAAAATACATTAAAGATTCAGGATTTTGCTTTTTTAAAAAATTCTAAAATAGTAGAAGTATTTAAAGATATGGGAAATGTCTTATCTTTACCACAAGGATTTATAAGTGATATCAATAGTATAAATAAATCAGCTGTTATTAAAGTTATGAATAATGATAATGATATTTCATTTAGAATTGATTCGCATAAATTTGTAGATAATAGTTCGGGTAATACTATAACTATAGGAGAAATGAATAGTATTTGTGCAGCAGGAGATGTCTTGGAAGGTATTTCAGCTGATGAAAAATTTAGTGAGACTGAATTGATGGATTTTATGGCTTTCTTGGATTCAAGCCCAATGATGGCAATGTATAATGATGTAGGTAAGAAGATTTTTAATATCATAAATAATTTTAATAAAACTATTTCATTCGATAAAAAATGTTATTATCATTGTAGAGCAAGAAGTAATAGCGAACCTCCATTTGTTTGGGAACAGATGAAAGCTGCACCATATGGCTTTACATTTCCAGGACGTTATAATCATGCCGGACAATCATATTTTTACTTTGCAGATACAAAAGATGGAGCTGAGAAAGAAATAGGAAAGCATATGAGTGAAAAGGACAGAAAAATAAAAATACTTCAAACAGTTGAGTTGGGAGTTAGAGGGAAAGTGAATTTAATAGATCTTTCTGCAAAGAGTATGAGAGGATTGAATACTTTTTTGAGGTACATAAGATTTCCATTAGAAAATGATAAAAGCAGTCGGCCTAGAGTATATTTGATACCATCATTTGTGTCAGAATGTTGTAGACAATGCAATATAGATGGAATTAAGTATTATGGCGGAAAAGACTATTCAAATTATGTTACTTGGAGTGATGGATATTATAAGTTTATTAGGAATGTTTAACTTAATGTAATAGCCTTTTTACGGTATAAGGAGAGAGTATGAATAAAAAACTGTATTTAAATTATAGTGGATTTGCTGTGGTGCATATGAATTTTATAGGGAGTTTCAGGTAATACAGAAGAGTGATAAACTATAAAATATTTTGATATATAATATCTTGCTTTGTAAGAGCACATATGCTACAATATTGTGGTTGTGAATAGGGCGATGGTCCTCTGGAAGAAATTTTAAGAACATCAAAATAATAGGAGGTTTCACATGAATGATTTGATAAGAAGTATTGAGGCAGAACAGCTTAAGGCAAATGTTGATGACTTTAGTGTAGGTGATACAGTAAGAGTACACAACAAGATCCGCGAGGGTAACAGAGAGAGAATCCAGATTTTCGAGGGTACAGTTTTAAAGAGACAAAACGGCGGTGCAAGAGAGACTTTCACAGTAAGAAAGAACTCAAACGGTATCGGTGTTGAGAAGACATGGCCTTTACACTCTCCATCTGTTGACAGAGTAGAAGTTGTAAGAAAAGGTAAAGTTAGAAGAGCTAAATTATATTATCTTCGTGACAGAGTCGGTAAGGCTGCTAAGGTTAAAGAAGCAGGCGCAAGATAATCTGAACTTGATATTTTTAACGGCTGCTACATATGTAGCAGCCGTTTTTTACATAAATCTGAACAAACCGATAACTTTTCCAAGGATAGTGACCTCCTTTACCAAAATAGGTTCCATAAAATCATTCTCAGGTTGTAATCTGTAGTAATTGCTTTCTTTAAAAAATCTCTTTACAGTAGCTGAATCATCAATAAGAGCAACTATGATATCACCGTTTTTAGCAGTGTTTTGCTTAGCCACTATTATCTGGTCTCCGTCATAGATACCGACATTTATCATAGATTCTCCCTTGACCTTTAACATAAAAATATCAGTGTTGGGCAGAAATTCTGTGGGAATAGGGAAGTAGTCTGAAATATTCTCTGTAGCAAGCAGCGGCATACCTGCAGCTACCGTGCCCACCATGGGAACATTGACCACCTCTCTGCGTGTGAGGTTGAAGTCATCGTCGGTTATCTCTATAGTTCTGGGTTTTGACGGGTCCTTTCTGATATAACCTTTTTTCTCAAGGGTGTTGAGCTGAGCATGTACTGAAGATGTGGATTTAAGTCCTACAAGTTCACCGATTTCACGAACAGAAGGCGGATAGCCCTTTTTCAAGATGGAATCCTTGATAATATTATAAATTTCTTCCTGTTTTTGTGTTAATGGATCCATAAAATCTCCTTTATATGGGTATAGTTATACATCTATCCTAACATATGTTCGATTAAAATGCAAACAAAAGTTCGAAAAGCTGATTTGCCAAATAAAAAAAGCCTTGAAAACTCAAGACTTTTAAATGGAGATGACGGGAGTTGAACCCGTGTCCAAAAAACAATTCCCTGTTCTTCTACTATTATAGTTGCTTGTCGAAATTCCCCTTAAAAACAGTCAAACAACAAACTGTAATCAAGAGTAGCTTCATAATACATCTATATACTCAAAGCTTTGTATATAAGGTTTCTCACATAAGTCGATACAGATTCTATAAGTGTGAGTGCTTATAGGTCTGCAGCTGCCTTAGGCAGCGTATGCTAAATTTTCTTCAGCGTTTATATTTAATTTTGCCATTTAACGCATTGCATACGAATAGCTTCACCAGCTGCATGTTCCCTGTCGAAACCGGTACATCCCCAAAGTGAAAGTAAACACCTCGTCTACCGATATATTTTAACATATATCCTGATAAATTCCACTTAAAAATTTCTTACATATAGTGTTTTTGATAACAGGTTATAAAATATACATATAACACTAATCTTTACTTTTATCATAAATTATTTTACTATAAAGGGCATGATACTTTCCGAATAGGTACGGAGTGCTCAACTTTATAAACTGAAGTATCAGGCATAAAGTGTTATAGAAAGAAGAGATATGTTCAATATAGATGTAAAACTTACAAAGGAGGACGAGTCTGAGGTACTTAGGTATCTTCAGCACAACGGTAAAGATATAGATGAAAATCTGCACTCACAGGTACTTGAGTGTATGGAGAAAGTAAATGACGTTGCAAAGCCGAACTTTGTATTTAGAGAATGGGATTTGGAAGAAAAGGGAAAGTTTCCGAAAGAGCTGGATTTCTTTGTCGGAAACAGTATAAAAAAACATATAAAAGATTGTCATAAGCTGATTTTGATGGCGGCAACTATCGGAATAGGAGTTGACAATGCTATAAGAAAAGAAGAACTTAAGAATGTGGCAAATGCACTGATTATGGATTCATGCGGCTCAACGCTTATAGAAGCTGTATGTGACAGTATAGAGGCAAGCTTCAGAGAGCAATATTTAAAAGAAAACAATTATTTGACATTCAGATTTTCACCGGGTTACGGAGATTTGCCTATTACGATACAAAAACAGTTTGTGAATGTTGTCAATGCCACCAGAAGAATAGGAGTCAATGTCAGTGACAGCGGAATAATGTTGCCGAGAAAGTCGGTTACAGCTATAATCGGAGTCAGTGACCAAAAATTGGAGACACTTAAAAAGACTTGTGCAGGATGCAATCTTTTAAAATCATGCAGGTATAGAAAGATAGGAGTTAGATGTTATGCATAATTTATTGATACTTGACGGAGCAATGGGTACGATGCTTCAGGCTGCCGGTATGAAAGCGGGAGAACATCCTGAGGTTTTCGGATTTGATAATCCCGAAATAGTTAAAAATATACATTTAAAATATATAGAAGCAGGAAGTAATATAATCTATGCCAATACCTTCGGAGCAAATGCACATAAGCTTGAAGGCTGTAAGATAGATGTGGATACCGCCATAAAGACTGCAATTCAGTCTGCAAAGGAGGCGGTTGTCGAAAGTAAAAGAGATGTGAAAGTGGCACTTGATATAGGTCCTATAGGAGAGCTTTTGGAGCCGCTTGGTGTACTCAGATTTGAAGATGCCTACGATATATATAAGGAGATGGTGGTTGCCGGTGAAAAGTACGGTGCCGATATTATTGTATATGAGACCTTTACAGATCTCTATGATGTAAGGGCAGGTGTGCTTGCAGCAAAGGAAAATACCAAACTTCCTGTTTGGGTAACTATGACATATGAGACCACAGGAAGGACATTTACCGGAACAAAGATAGAGTCAATGGCGGTGACACTTGAGGGACTTGGAGTGGATGCGATAGGATTTAACTGTTCACTCGGGCCTAAGGAAATATTGCCGCTTGCAAAGAAGCTTAAGGAATGGACGACATTGCCTATTATAATAAAGCCTAATGCCGGACTTCCGAATCCTTCTACAGGAGAATATGACCTTCATGCAGCCGATTTTGCAAAGCTTATGGCTGAGTATAAAAGTTTGGGTATATCATATGCAGGCGGTTGCTGCGGTACGGCTCCTGATTTTATAAAGGAGCTTAAGTCGGAGCTGGATGCTACAGAGGATAAAGACATTAAAAGCGTTAAGGTAAAGACAGGTATATGTTCGGCAAATGAGATGGTGGAGCTTAACGGGGTAAGAGTTGTAGGAGAAAGATTGAATCCTACAGGTAAAAAAAGATTCCAGGAAGCGCTTTTAAACCATGAGATGGAATATATCTGCAAGGTGGCTATAGAAGAAGAGGAATCAGGTGCGGACATACTTGATATCAATGTAGGTGTACCGGGCGGTGATGAAGTTGCACTGATGATAGAAGCCGTAAAGGCGGTACAATCTGTAGTTAATATTCCTTTGCAGATAGACTCATCAAATCCTGAGGCAATAGAAGCCGGACTTCGTGTATACAACGGCAGAGCTATAGTAAACTCGGTAAATGCCGAGGATGAAAGACTTGATCTCATACTTCCTATTGTAAAAAAGTATGGTGCGGCAGTTATAGGACTGGCTCTAAATGAGAACGGACTTCCTACTACCGCAAAACAAAGAGTAGACAATGCAAGTCATATACTGGAAAAATGCCTTGAATACGGTCTGAAGAAAGAAGATGTTATCATTGACTGCCTTACACTTACAGTTTCTGCACAGCAGGATCAGGCAAGAGAGACTCTTGAGGCGGTAAGAATGGTAACAAATGATCTCGGACTGCACACAACTCTCGGAGTCAGCAATATATCTTTCGGTTTGCCTGCAAGAAGCCATATTACGGAGAATTTCCTTATACAGGCAATGTATGCAGGACTTGATTTGCCTATAGTGAACCCGAATATTGAAGGTATTATGAATGCAATATACTCATTTAAGGTGCTTTCAGGAGAGGATAAGGACTCCGTAAAATATATTGAGAGATTTGCAACCGTAAAGGCTGAAACCAAGGTGGTAGCGGTATCGGAAAACGGTGAAGTGACTAAGGAAGTTGTACAGGATGCCATATTAAAGGGACTTAAGGAAGAGACTTATAATAATGCAAAGAAGCTTTTGGAGACAAAGGATGAACTTGAGGTAATAAACGAGTATCTTATTCCTGCACTTGATACTGTAGGAGATTTATATGAAAAACAGGTAATATTCCTGCCGCAGCTTATCAACGCCGCCAATGCGGCAAGCTCAGCCTTTGAGCTTATTAAAGAAAGAATAGCAAACAAAGGTGAGCACAATGTAAGCAAGGGTAAGATTGTGGTATGTACCGTAAAGGGCGATATCCACGATATCGGAAAGAATATAGTAAAGGTAATACTTGAAAACTACGGCTACAGAATGATAGACCTGGGAAGAGATGTGGATATCAAAAATGTGGTGGATACCGTAGTCAGAGAGAATGTAAAGCTTGTAGGACTTTCAGCACTTATGACTACCACATTGCCTGCAATGAAAAAGACTATTGAAGAAATCAGAAAGGTGTCTGATGACTGCAAAGTTTGGGTAGGCGGTGCGGTGCTTACAAAAGAATATGCGGATGAGATGGGAGCGGATTTCTATGCACCTGATGCCAGAAGTTCGGTTGATATAGCAAAGACAGTTTTAGGATGATAAATTATGGAAAATATTAGAGACTATTTAAAGAACAATGTTTTGCTCTTTGACGGAGCAATGGGAACATACTATGATGAGCTTACAGATGACGGTATCGGATGCGAACTTGCCAATATCAAAAATCCGGAGCTTATAAAGGGTATTCACAACGAATATATTGACGCAGGAGCAAAAGCGATACTTACAAATACTTTTTCTGTAGGTATTGATGTGTTCAACGGAGACAGAAACTTACAAAAAGAGGTTGTCGTTGCAGGAATTGATATTGCAAATGAGGCCACAAAGGACAGAGCATATGTCTTTGCGGATATAGGACCTATACATACAGGCAGTAATGAGCTTGCATTTGAAGAGTACAAGGTTTTGATAGATATTTTTTTGGAAAAGGGAGTAAAGAATTTTCTGTTTGAGACAAGAAGCAGTACAAGCGGAATGGTACTAAGCGCCGAGTATATCAAAGAAAAATGCAGTGACGCCTTTATAACAGCTTCATTTGCGGTGATGCCTGACGGATATTCAAGTGAAGGATATCAATATAAAGCATTGTTTACAGAGATTATAAACTCCGGTGTTTTTGATGCGGTAGGACTTAACTGTGTATCCGGAGCCAATCATATGGCAAAGCTTTTAAAGGATGTGGATACAAAGGGACTTTATCTTTTTGCAAAGCCGAATGCAGGTTATCCTGTAGTAAGAGATGACAGAGTTTACTACAGTTCACTTGCCAACTATTTTGCAAATCAGATAGAGGACATTCTTGAGCTGGGTGTAAATATTGTGGGCGGTTGTTGCGGAACAACGCCTAAGCATATAGAGCTGTTAAAAAAGAGTATGAGCGGTAAACTTATAAAGCCGAGAAGAGCGATAAAGTCTGAAAAAAGTACTGCACAGAATATAAGAGTCAACAGATTCAAAGAAAAACTTGATCTTAGTCAAAAGCCTATAGCGGTGGAACTTGACTCACCAATAGATACAAATATTACAAAGTTTATAGACAATGCAAAAAAGATAAAGGCGGCAGGTGCGGATATTATTACTATTGCGGATAATCCTATAGCCAGAGCCAGAATGGACAGCTGCCTGCTTGCCTGCAAAGTGAGAAATGAACTTGACTTTGATGTACTTCCGCATATGACTTGCAGAGACAGGAATGTAAATGCTTCAAGAGGACTGCTGCTGGGTGCCAATGCAATGGGAGTTGACAATGTACTTGTAATCACAGGAGATCCGATACCTAACGCTCAAAGAGATGAGATAAGATCCGTATTTGAGTTTAATTCGGTGAAGTTTGCAAACTTTATCAATTCTTTAAATAATGATTTATTTGAAAGTCCAATGAATATCTGCGGTGCATTGAATGTAAACTCGAGGAACTTCAGTGCGGAGCTAAAGAAAGCTGTCAGAAAACAGGAAAACGGTGTAAAGGTACTCTTCACACAGCCGGTTTTAACCAAAAGGGCAATAGACAATCTAAAGATTGCAAGAGAAAACTTGGATATTAAGATAATGGGCGGAATCATTCCGATTGTAAGTGAGAGAAATGCAAGATATATGCAAAGTGAAGTAAACGGCATATATATTACCGATGATATCGTAGAAAAGTATATCGGTAAGGAAAGAGAAGAGGCGGAAGAGATTGCACTTTCAATGTCCAAAGAGATAGCAAATGAAATCTACGATTTGGTAGACGGATATTATCTGATTACTGTTTTAAACAGAGTAAACTTGATGGAAAGACTTATAAAGACAGTTAAAGAGGTTTGTGAAAGCAAATAAAAGGGCAAAAGCCCTTTTATCCTCTGAGTTTTTCTACACATTTTTTTAATATTTCAAAGGTTTTATTGACCTCATCTTCCGTATTGTACTTGCTTAATGTAAGTCGCAGGGAGGATGAGGCTCTTTTTTTATCATTTGAAATTGCCATAATCACATGTGAAGGGTCTATACTGCCGGTAGTACAGGCTGAGCCGAGAGAAGCACATACACCGTTTTGATTTAATAAAATTAAGAGCAGCTCACCGCTTATGTTTTCAAAGTAAATATTTATATTGTTAAAAAGCCTGTTATCCATATCTCCGTTTATATGAGAGTCTTCTATATTTTCAAGTATCAAAGAAAATAACTTATCTCTAAGGGATTTTACATATAAGCTTTCTTTATCCAAGGTTTCATAGGAGTTTTTCAAAGCATTTGCCATAGCGATTATCCCGAAAGTATTTTCTGTTCCCGCTCTGCGATTTCTTTCCTGACTGCCGCCATGTATTAAAGATGTAAGCTTGATACCGCTTCTTATATATAAAAATCCGACACCCTTCGGTGAGTGGAATTTATGCCCGCTTGCACTGAGTAAATCAATATTCATCTCATTCACATCAATAGGAAGGTGTCCTACAGCCTGTACAGCATCGGTGTGGAATAAGATATTGTGCTCACGGGCAAGCTTTCCAATCTCTTTAATCGGCTCTATAGTGCCTATTTCATTGTTTGCAAACATTATGCTTATAAGGACGGTATCCTCTCTTATGCCTGACTTCAGCTCATTTATATCAATAATCCCTTTTTCATCAGTACCTATATAAGTGACTTCATATCCTTTTTTTTCAAGATAAGAGAGTGTATGCAGTACAGAGTGGTGCTCGATCTTTGAACTGATGATATGCTTTCCCTTATTTTCCATAAGTTCACAGGACTTTATAATTGCCCAGTTATTTGCTTCACTGCCGCCTGAAGTAAAATAGATCTCATTATATCTTGCACCGATAAGATCTGCAATCATCTCTCTGGCATCTTCCATATCGGACTTTACATCATTTGCCATAGAATAGCTTGATGAAGGATTTACATAGTTTTCAAATAAATATTTTTTTGCTATATCAAAAGCCTCCTTATCCACAACAGTGGTGGAGGCATTGTCCATATATATCATAGTACTCCTGTTCTTTATAAAACTTTACATTGACATATTATAAATAAAATTATTATAAAATAAAATAGTAATGATAAGATTTGTGCTAAGGACATAAATAAAAAAGTATGATAAAATTATGTGGATTTTAAAAGTAAATTGATATTTATCGGAGAATATATGGAAAAGAAAAAAGTAGTGGTAGGTATGTCGGGAGGAGTAGACTCCTCAGTGGCAGCCTATCTTTTAAAAGAAGCCGGATATGATGTCACAGGTGTGACTATGCAGATATGGCAAAGTGAAGATGAAGAGGATATGTCCGGAAGTGGAGGTTGTTGCGGCCTTTCAGCTGTGGATGATGCCAGAAGGGTGGCAAGAGATATCGGCATACCTTATTATGTAATGAATTTCAGAGATGAATTCAAAGATAAGGTAATAGATTATTTTGTAAATGAATATGTGCAGGCAAGGACACCTAATCCATGTATAGCCTGCAACAGATATGTAAAATGGGAATCTCTTTTAGAGAGAAGTATGATGCTTGGGGCTGATTATATTGCTACAGGGCATTATGCAAGAATAGAAAAGCTTGAAAACGGAAGATATGCACTCAGAACATCAAAAACAAGTGCAAAGGATCAGACCTATGCACTTTATAATCTTACACAGGAGCAGCTTTCAAGAACATTGATGCCTGTGGGAGATTATGAAAAGGATGAGATAAGAGAGATTGCAAAGAAGTTCAATCTCAGAGTGGCAAATAAGCCTGACAGTCAGGAAATCTGCTTTGTTTCAGACAATGACTATGCCTCATTTGTGGAAAATGAAATAGGCAAAAAGATGCCTGAGGGAAACTTTGTGACAGCTGACGGAGAGATACTTGGAAGGCATAAAGGAATACTTCATTATACCATCGGACAAAGAAAAGGACTTGGTATAGCGCTTGGACATCCTATCTTTGTTACCGAGATAAGACCTGAGACAAATGAAGTTGTAATAGGTGAAAATGATGATGTTTTCGGATACAGTCTGGAGGCCGACAAATTGAACGCCATGGCGGTTGAAAAGTTTTATGACGGTATGAGAGCTGTCGGAAAGATAAGATATTCACATAAGGGTGAACACTGTACAATTAAGGTACTGGGAGAAGACAGGATAAGAATAGACTTTGATGAAAAGGTAAGAGCAATCACACCGGGACAGGCGGTTGTACTTTATGATGAAAGCGGACTTGTACTTGGAGGCGGAACAATTATAGGAAGATGCGACTAAAATAATGTGATATGTGCAATAAATTAGGTATAAGAAAGACTTTTGTAATTTAAAGCAACGTAAGGAGGCTTTGAAATATGAAAAAACATAAAATACTAACAAGTATTATTATAAGCTATATAATTGGAGTACTGAGTGTAGCAGTGCTCAATTTCGGCTTTTGTGTAGATACAAAATCTATGTATGACTCAGTCATAGAAATGGTAGCTGATTATGTAATGTCTTCGCTTTTTTTAGGGGCTTTTATTGCTGCGATATATGTATACCCGATTATGCTCACTATATATCAGGTAATATTGCTTTTTTATGAAGCAAAAAATAGGCTTTTAGAATCCGGAATATATTTTGATCAAATAGTGATTTGGTACGGATTTATTTTAGAAGGACTTTATATTGCAGTAGTAAAAGATGCAACAGGGTCTGACTGGAGTGAAGTGCTGACAAATTCAGAAACACATACACCTATCTTCACAGGAGCGGGACTCACAATTTGTGTACTATGCTTTATAGGTCTTATAGGATATTACTATCTGAGGATTTGTTCACTAAAAAAAATACCGCCTTTACTTGCAGTGTTTTCAATATCTGCTATGTATATTTGGTTAGTTGTAATAGTTGTTTTCACTGTACAGGTATTTGGTAGTAGTGGAATGGTAGATAGATATTCTGATTTATACCTATTGATTTATCCTTTTTGTATTGCTTGCATTATAGTAAGGACAATTCTTTGTAAGGTTCGTGAGTGGAATGAACTTGAGATGGAAAGAGAAAAGATACAAAATAATGTAACTTTAAATTTTTTAGATAAAATACTGTCAAATTCAAAACTTTGGCCTATATATGCCCTTATTCTTATGCTGCCGTTGTTTGGAATCATTATAGGTATATTATTACTTTTCGGTCAGGCACCGGATTCAGTTATAAAGGCATGGACTGAAACTGCAGATTGGACATTGTCACTAAAGGAAGCACCTCAAAATATTTATTATGATGAGCATTATCTTTGTACTGTGGCGGCAGGCGGGCACAGAAAAGTGGTAAAACCCATAAGAAAGGGAATCCGTCATGGTCACGAAGTTATAGTAAACAGACAGCTCTGCATAGCAAATGCTTTTGAACAGATTTTAGAGGAAAAAACACCTCGCTTCCATAAACTTGTGAGGGGAGTATATGACCGCTACGGCTTTCCCGTTGCAAGACTTATAAAGAGCAAATGGATTGCAGATATTATATATATTATGATGAAACCCTTAGAATGGATATTCCTGGCGGTAATATATATGAGCGATGTACATCCGGAAAACAGAATAGCTACCCAGTATATGGGCAAAATAAAAAAACTCCCTTAAATGGGAGCTTTTTAAATTTCACGGAGGCGAAGAGATTCGAACTCTCGTGCCACGAAAAAGTGACAACCTGATTTCGAGTCAGGCTCGTTATGACCGCTTCGATACACCTCCGAGACATATTATACATTAAAATGCGCATTAAATCAACCTTAATAAATATTAAGAATTTCACAATAATTATATATAATATAGAAGAAACTCACATAGTAATGAAAATATCATTGTTAGAAAAATATAATTAGATTGAAAAAACAGACAATTTATAGTATGATATTGGCAACAATAAATATCACAGGAGGGTTTGACATGCGTTGTAAAAATTGTGGTTCTATGAATGCTGACGGAGCAAAGTTTTGTGAGAGTTGTGGTGCTGCCCTTGAGAGCGTGAATAAGCAGCAAAGCCAAAGTAACACCGAATCTAAGGTATCTAATCTTACAGGTAGTCCGGGAAGTTTGAAAAAACTACCTAAGAATATTATTTTCGGTGCGGCAGGTGCCGTAGCGGTTCTGTTTATTATAGTGATAGTTGCATTCGCTATGAATTCGGGTAAAGTAATTGATCTGAACAAATATATAAGCTTCGAGTCAAGCGGATATGACGGATACGGAAAGGCAAGTATAAGTGTTGATTGGGATAAACTTGAAAAGGATTACGGGAAAAAGGTAAAGTACAGCAGTAAGGGTAAGAAAGAATACGGAGTTTTGACCTATGCATTTGAACCGATGTCGGTTCTTCGTGATGCCGTATCGGAAATAAGTCTTGACAAGTCTGAGAAATCAAGTAACGGTGACAAGGTTAAGTACACATGGAAAGTATCTGATGATACAACAAAAAGTATAAATTATAAGTTAAAGTATAAGGACGGGGAATTTGAAATAAAAAAATTAAATGAATTGAGTAAATTCGATCCGTTTGAAAATGTAAAGTTAAGTTTTTCAGGAATTGCACCGAACGGTAGGGCCGAGATTGAGTACAGCGGCGGTGGTGATATATTGCATGAATACAATTTTAAACTTGATAAGTTTGATAAACTGAAAAATAATGATACTGTTACGGTAAGTCTTAATCTCGATGAAGATAAAATAGCTTCTATGGCAGACATGTACGGAAGAATACCTGAGAAGATGAGCCAAACTTACACTGTATCAGGACTTGAAACCTATGTAACACAGTACAGTGAATTACCTCAGGATTTCATAAAAGAAGTAAACGATAAGGCAAAAGAGGTTGTAAAGGAATATACGGACAGTGCATACGGCGAAGGTACTACACTTTCAGATCTTAAGTATGAGGGTTATGCACTGAAGACCGATTTGGATGAAGTATATAACGGATTGTATATTGTCTACAGCAGAGTACTTACAAGTACAGACAGTAAGTATGTAACCACCAAGATGTATTATCCTGTAGCTTTCAGGACATTGATGTTGACAGATAAAGTAACTTATAAGAGCGGTCCGGAGATTATAGGAAAGTCAAGCTATGTCACAGGAGATTCAAAGGAATCAAAGGGATATAAGCGTCCATATGATTTTCTTGAGCGATATAGGAGTGAAAATGTGACGGCAGGGGACGGATTTGAAAAGTTTGAACACGAGTCATATGTGCATAAGCTTGAGGATATGACGGATGAGTACAGAAAGTCTTTACAGGATCAGGCAAGACTGACTTTGGATGCTTACATTGCCAAGGATTATAAACCGAATATGCAGGTATCCGATATACAGTTTGCAGGAGAGTATTTGCTGTATACTTCAGATGATAAGGAACAGTTCAACGGTACAAATATATACTATGTAATATTCTCTGCAAATTTATCCGATGCCAACGGTAAATTCCCTACCACTACCATTTATTATCCGGTGGAATATACCTATGTAATGAAATTAAGTGATGAGGACTTTTTAACGGCAAACAGATCAGATATTGCTCTTAACTATTTGAGTCTTCCAAACACTTGGGATACAACAAGAGGATATGCAGACGGTAATGAAATGTACAAGAATCTTATAAGTTGTCGCGATAAATTATATGAGCATCAGGTAAGTGACAGTCTAAAGCAGTTCGGGGAATAGTTATAGATTCATTATACGAACGATTGTGGACAACAGTATAAAAAGGGGGACTGAAAGCGGTCAGCCCCTCTTTTATAACGTAACAGTTTGAATATCGGACAAATCTAAAGTAACAGTAGCTGTCTTAAAGTGTATTTCATATAATATCAATGAATCTCCGGCAAAGTCTATAGTGTTTTTATAGCCGGGTATCTTGTCACAAAAGCAATCTGCCAAATCAAAAACAGTTTTTTCGCTTCTTAGTGCAATTCCTCTTGCCTTTATATGCTCATTGCCTTTTTGGGGAATTGTTGTAAAGGCGACGTTTCTGTTTTGTTTAATTTCTTTTACTTTTTCATTATCTTTAAATGTCGCAAAGTATAGGACATTATTTTCAGGATTAAAATAATAGTTGACTATTCTGACATTTGGAGTGCCGTCTGTTCCTACGGTTGCCAAAGCAATTTCAGTCTGAGTATCCATAATTCGCCCGAATTCTTTTATTGTATCCATGAAAACCTCCGTTTCTATGATTAGTATAACAGATTTTTTCATATGAGTGTACAATATTTCTACACTTTACTGTAGTAGAGAAATAAAGTGTTGACAGTTATACTTTAGCGTGCTACCATAAGAAAGTGTTGAGGCAATGCAGTAAAGAAAGTTATGAGGTGTATTTATGAAAAAAATTTATTTACTTGGAGTTTTAGCAACAATTATGTTGGTAGGCTGTTCATCAGTAAAGACTACCGAAAGTTCATCAGCATCAACGGACGCAAGTGCATCAGAAAGTAAGTTGACAGATGAGACTTCTATTGCAGGTACAGACACTAATACAACTTTTACGGTGGGATTTGATAAAGATTTTCCACCTATGGGGTTTGTTGGAGATGACGGGGAATTTACCGGATTTGATTTAGACCTGGCAGCAGAGGTGGCAAAGCGACTGGGAAAAAAGATAAAGTATCAGCCTATAGCCTGGGATGCAAAAGATATGGAACTTACATCCGGTAATATTGACTGTATTTGGAACGGCTTCAGTACAAAGAATAGAGAAGATAAATATACATGGACAAAGCCATATATGAAAAATGATCAGGTATTTGTGGTAAGATCTGATTCGGATATCAATTCGTTTGAGGATTTAGCAGGAAAAACGGTGGAGGTTCAGATGGATTCGTCAGCCGAAGCGGTATTAAAAGAAAATACAGAACTGTCAGGTACATTTGGTAAATTACAGACTGTGGCTGATTTTAACACAGGTTTTATGGATCTTGAAATGGGTGGTGTGGATGCTTTGGCTATGAATAGCGTTGTGGCAAATTATCAGATCACAAAAAGAGGTGGAAAAGGCTTCAAAGTTTTGGATAAGCCGGTTTCAAGTGAAGAATATGCGGTAGGATTTAAACTTGGAAATACAATGTTGAGGGATGAGGTACAGACGGCACTTGAAGAGATGAAGGCAGACGGTACATTAAAGAGTATTTCTGAGAAATGGTTCGGTAAAGATGTTACTACATTAGAGTAACAGCATATGTAGTGAACAATAATTTTCATTGTCTTTAAATGTCGCAAAGTATATGACATTAATACAATATGGAAAAGGGTTTATCAAGCCGATATTCGGGGCAACTTGCTTCCAACTTGGAATAGACATAAAAGCTTATTTGATGTATACTTTTTTCGTATGGGATATCGTCAGATATCGTCTAAATAAGTAACAGATATGTAGAAGAAGGGGAAGCCATGATTGACATTAAGTTTTTAAGAGAAAATCCGGATGTCGTAAGACAGAATATCAAGAATAAATTTCAGGATTTCAAACTCCCGTTAGTTGATGAGGTTATCGAGCTTGATGAGAAGCTCAGAAAGACAAAAGTAGAGGCTGATGAGCTTAGATCAAAGAGAAACAAGATTTCAAAAGAAATCGGTACACTTATGGCACAGGGCAAGAAAGAAGAGGCCGAGCAGGTAAAGGCATCTGTAGCAAGCCTTGGAGAACAGCTTTCAAAGCTTGAGCCTGTTGAAGCCGAGCTTGAAGAGAAGATCAAAAAAGATATGATGACCATTCCGAACATTATCGACCCGAGCGTACCGATAGGTAAGGATGACAGTGAGAATGTAGAAATCGAAAAGTTCGGCGAGCCTTTTGTTCCTGATTTTGAGATACCTTATCATACGGATATAATGGAAAAACTGAACGGAATCGACCTTGACAGTGCAAGAAAGGTTGCAGGAAACGGATTCTATTATCTAATGGGAGATATAGCAAGACTTCATTCTGCGGTAATCTCATATGCAAGAGATTTTATGATTGACAGAGGATTTACATACTGTGTACCTCCTTTTATGATAAGATCCGAAGTGGTGACAGGAGTAATGAGCTTTGCCGAGATGGATGCTATGATGTATAAGATTGAAGGAGAGGATCTCTATCTTATAGGTACAAGTGAGCATTCAATGATCGGAAAGTTCATTGATACTATGAATGATGAGGCTAAGCTTCCGTATACACTTACATCTTACTCACCTTGCTTTAGAAAAGAGAAGGGAGCTCACGGTATCGAGGAGAGAGGTGTTTATCGTATCCACCAGTTTGAGAAGCAGGAGATGATAGTTGTTTGTAAGCCTGAAGAGTCAAAGATGTGGTATGACAAACTGTGGCAAAATACTGTAGATCTTTTCAGATCATTGGATATTCCTGTAAGAACTCTTGAGTGCTGTTCAGGTGATTTGGCAGATCTTAAGGTAAAGTCATGTGATGTTGAAGCATGGTCACCAAGACAGAAAAAGTACTTTGAGGTAGGAAGCTGTTCAAACCTTGGAGATGCACAGGCAAGAAGACTTAGAATCAGAGTAAAGGATGCCGACGGCAACAAGTACTTTGCACATACACTTAACAATACTGTTGTAGCACCGCCTCGTATGCTTATCGCATTCCTTGAGAACAATCTCAATGAGGATGGAAGCATCAGAATACCTGAGGTTTTAAGACCTTATATGGGTGGAAAAGCAGTTATAGGAAAATAATGGTTTACGCCCTGTGTACGCAGGGTGTATTTTTGAAAGGAGACTCTTTTGAATTTTTCGTTTGCACATTTTAATTTTAACGTTCTTGATTTGGAGAAAAGTTTGAAGTTTTATAAAGAAGCACTCGGACTTGAGCCTGTTAGAAGAAAAGATGCACAGGACGGTTCATTTACTTTAGTATATCTTGGAGATAAAAAGACAGGCTTTGAGCTTGAGCTTACATATTTAAGAGACAGAGAAGAACCATATAATCTCGGAGAACTTGAGTATCACCTTGCTATGGCTACAGAGGACATGAAGGCGGCTCATGAGCTTCATGAGAAGATGGGTGTTATATGCTATGAAAACCCTGATATGGGTATTTATTTTATAAACGACCCTGACGGATATTGGATTGAGATTGTACCAAGTAAATTATAGAGGTAAATATGGCAAAGATACAGATGATTACTCCACTTGTTGAGATGGATGGAGATGAGATGACAAGAATCCTGTGGAAGATGATAAAGGATGAACTTATACTTCCGTTTGTGGATTTAAAGAGTGAATACTATGACCTTGGATTAAAACACAGAGATGAGACTGATGATAGGGTAACTGTAGAGTCCGCCAATGCTACAAAGAGGCTCGGTGTGGCTGTAAAATGTGCTACCATTACTCCGAATGTCGCCAGAGTAAAAGAATATGACTTAAAGGAGATGTGGAAATCTCCAAACGGTACTATAAGAGCTATCTTAGACGGTACGGTGTTCAGAAAACCTATATTGGTAAAGGGTATTGAGCCGAATGTCAGAACATGGAAAAAGCCTATAACCATTGCCCGTCATGCCTATGGTGATGTATACAAAAATACGGAGATGATTATTGACGGGCCGGGTAAGGTTGAGCTTGTGTACACAGACAGTGAGGGTAATGAAACAAGAAGTCTTATACATGAGTTTAAGGGTGCAGGAATTGCACAGGGAGTTCACAATCTGGATTCTTCCATTGAAAGCTTTGCAAAGGCTTGCTTTGAATATGCTCTAAGTCAAAAAGAGGATTTGTGGTTTGCTACAAAGGATACCATATCAAAGAAGTATGACCACACATTTAAAGATACTTTTGAAGAAATATATAATGCAGAGTACAAGGAGAAGTTTGAAAAGGCGGGTATTACCTATTTCTATACTCTTATAGACGATGCCGTGGCAAGAGTGATGAAGTCCGAGGGCGGATTTATCTGGGCTTGTAAGAACTATGACGGAGATGTTATGAGCGATATGCTTTCATCCGCGTTCGGTTCACTGGCTATGATGACTTCGGTATTGGTTTCTCCTGACGGCTGTTATGAGTATGAGGCTGCACACGGTACAGTTCAAAGGCATTATTACAAGTATCTGAAGGGAGAGCCTACATCTTCCAATTCTGTGGCAACAATATTTGCATGGAGCGGTGCGCTAAGAAAAAGAGGAGAACTTGATAATCTTCCTGATTTGATTGATTTTGCAAACAGACTTGAAAAGGCTACCATTGACACTATAGAGTCGGGTAAGATGACCGGAGACCTCGGTGCAATATCAACATTGGAGAATATAACAGTTTTAAACAGTGAAGAGTTTATACATGAGATTGCAAAGCATTTGCAATAAATATATGGCAGTTTCCTTTCGGGAGCTGCCATTCTACATATTTTAGGAGAGAGATGGGATACAGATTTTATTTTGGCGCCTCAGGTGTGGGAAAGACCTACAGGGCTTTTAAGGATATTATAGATGAGGCTGTAAAAAACTTGGATAAAAAGTTTTTTATTATAGTACCTGAGCAGTTTACGATGCAGACTCAAAAAGATATAGTGCAGATGCATCCTAATCATGCAGTAAACAATATAGATGTACTCAGTTTTAACAGGCTTGCTTACAGAATATTTGAAGAACTTGATATAGAAAATCCTGAGGTTTTGGATGAACTTGACAAGGCGCTTATACTTAGAAGGGTTGCAAACAAGGTAGAGCTTAAGGCGTGGAAAAAGCAGTTCCAAAAGGCGGGATTTATTGACAGTATAAAGTCGCTTATTTCAGAGTTTATGCAGTATGATATCAGTGACGACTTTATAAGAGAGCAGGTAAACAACAGTGAAGTGGATTCGCTTCTTAAGATAAAACTTGAGGATATATATAATTTAAAGACGGGATTTGAGGAATATATTGCCGGAAAATATTTCACAAACGAGCAGATACTTGATATTTTGAATGAAAATATAGCAAACAGTGAATTATTAAGGGACAGTGTTATTTTATTTGACGGTTACACAGGCTTTACACCTATTCAAAACAGAATAATTTCAAACCTTATGAAGGTGGCGGCTGAACTCAGATTCAGTATAACTTTGGGTAAGGGAGTTAATCCGGATATCAGACTCTTAGAGAGTGATCTTTTCTTTATCAGCAGCAAGATGATTTCACAGATAAATGAGATGGCAAAGAAGGAGAATATAAAGAGATTGCCTGATATAAATTTGAATACCGGAGCGGTACACAGGTTTAAGAACTCAAAAGATCTTGGATTTTTTGAAGAGCATTTCCTCAGATATGACGGAAAAAAATCAAAAGAAGTCTCTGATATTGAGATAAATTACTGTATGAATCCTTTGGACGAGATAGATTTTGTTGCCAATAAAATACTTGGTCTTGTAAAGGATAATGACTACAGATACAGGGATATTGCGATAATCTACGGCGACCTTGAGGATGTGTCCGATGCACTGATAAACAGATTTCATCAGCTTGAGATTCCATACTATTTGGATGAGAAGATGGATGTTGACAACAATGAGTTGGTGGAGTTTATCAATGCCTGCATCGGAGTTATAAGTGAGAATTTTTCATATGATGCGGTAAACAGGTTTTTACGACTCGGACTTTTACATTTTGACAAAAGGCTTGTATCACTGCTTGACAATTATTTGCTTGAGACAGGTATAAAGGGATATAAAAGACTGCATTCGGAATTTACATATTTGCCGAAAAGTTTTAGTGAAACTGAATTAAAAGAGATAAATGAGTTCAAGGACTTTGCTCTTTGTAAGCTTGATACACTTTATACGGCAATAAGTAAGAGTAAGGTAAGCATAAAGAGTGCCCTTGGTGCTTTCAGAGAGATATTTACAAAGGAGAATATAGAAGAAAAGCTTGAAGATATAAAGTCGTCACTTGAAAAAATTAGTGATTTTAAAAGAGCGAGAGAGTATGAGGGAATATTTGAAGAGGTTATCAGCCTGTTTGACAGATTGGAGCTTGTACTTGAAGGTGAGAGTCTGACCAAAAAAGAACTAAGCGACCTCTTACATACAGGTTTTGAAGAGATAAAGCTTGGAATGATACCTGACAGGGTGGACAGAGTGGTAATAGGTGACTTAAAAAGAACCAGACTCGGCAGTATAAAGGCACTGTTTGTATGCGGCGCAAATGACGGAAGTCTGCCTACAGTCAAGGATTCCGGAGGACTTATAAATGACAGAGAAAAAAGAAAACTTAAGTCTTTGGGCTTTAACCTTTCGGATACAGTCAGAGAGGATTTGTATACAGGCAGATTTTATCTGTATCAGGTGCTTACAAAGCCTTCAGACAAGCTGTTTATAAGTTTTGCAGGTATGGACTTTGAGGGTAAGTCTTTGCGTCCGTCAATACTTATAAATATGGTAAAGTCGATATTCCCTCTTATAGAGATAAAAAGAAGCAGAGAGATGAATATATATTCAAGGTTTGAAGCAAAGGAATATCTTAGTGAAAATTTGAGAGGGCTTCGTGCAAAGGAAGTAACAGATGAAGACTTTATAAGATATATTGCGACATTCTTTGATAAGGAGTTTATAAAAAGACTCACAGAGGCTGCAATGTATGTATACAAGGACAGCGGAATAGGTGAGAGTGCAGCAAGAGAGTTGTTCGGTGATGAACTTCGTGTAAGTGTGACAAGGCTTGAAAACTATAACGCCTGTCCTTTTGAGCATTTTATAAGCTACGGGCTTGGAGTTGAAGAAAGGCAGATACATTCATTTAAAGCGTCGGATATAGGTACATTGGTACATGACATGCTTGAAAAATGTTTCAGATATGCAAAGTCAAGAAATAAAGTGATTGCAAAGATGGATGAAGCGGACCTTTTCTCGCTGGTTGATGAGGCTGTAAACGAAAACATGGTTTCCGAAAAAAACAGCATATTTAAAGAGAGCAATAAGTCAAAGTATCAGCTTGAAAAGATTGTAAGAATGACAAAACTTACAATGCTTGTACTTTCAAAGCAGCTTGCAGCAGGCGACTTTGAACCGAGTTTTTTTGAGAAAAGCTTTAGTGAAAGGGATAATCTTGAAGCTTTAAATATTGAACTGAAAAATAATGCCAAGATGTATCTTAGAGGAAAGATAGACAGAGTGGATACATATGTTGATGAAGATAAGACATTGGTAAAAATAATTGACTACAAGACCGGAAATATGAAGTGGGAGCTTGATATGCCTTTTTACGGCAGGGCTTTGCAGCTTGTGATATATCTGGATGCGGTGATGGAACAGCTTACAAAAGAGGGTAAAGCGGTTTTGCCGGCGGCATTTTTTTACTACCATATAGACTCACCTTTTCTTACAAGAGATGAGGTGAAAAAAGAAAACGCTTTCTTAAGTAAGTTAAAGCCTATGGGTATAGTCAATACGGATTTTAATATAATAAAGCATCTGGATAAAAGTATTGAGACAAGCAGTGATGTCATACCTGTAATGTTAAAAAAGGATGGAAGCATTTCAAAGACATCAAGCGTTGCAAGTACAAAGAGAATAGAATTACTTAGAAAGTATGTAAAGCAAAAGGTAAAGAACACCGCTGAAAATATCTTAAGCGGAAATATCGGCATTACACCTGCAATAAGAAAGGGAAAATCAAGCTGTGAGTACTGCCCATACAGTGCGATATGCGGATTTGATGAAGGAATAGAAGGATTTGCATACAACAACTTGGTGAAAATAAATGACGATGATATTTGGGAAATGATGGAGAAGGATGAGCATGTGGACAAAGGCACAACAGGCGGCAATTGATATAAAAAAGGGAAGCATATTGGTATCTGCCGCTGCCGGAAGCGGAAAGACTGCGGTACTTGTAGAAAGAATAATAAAAAAGATAACGGATAATGATAATCCTGTTGATGTGGATTTGCTTTTGGTAATGACTTTTACAAGGGCTGCAGCTGCATCTATGAAGGAGAAAATCTACAATGCCCTGTTAAAAGAGATGGAAAAGCATGAAACAAATACCGTAGAGTTTAAGAGACTGAAGGAGCAGTCCGTACTTTTGGCATCAGCCAAGATAATGACTACAGACAGTTTCTGTCTTTCAATAATAAGGGAAAATATTGATAAGATCGATATAGATCCTGCTTTTTGTGTGGCGGATGAGAGTGAAATCTCACTTTTAAAGGCCGATACAATGGATGAACTTTTGGAAAGTGAGTATGAAGCCGCAAATAAGGACTTTATGGAACTAAGTGACGCCTTTGCAAACAGTAAGGGAGACAAGAGTATCGTCGAGTTTATTGAAAAGCTTTACAGATTTGCCGTAAGCAAACCTTGGCCTTTGGAGTGGCTTGATTCATTGAATGAGAGCGATGATAAATGGCAGGAGTATATATATGCTCAGATAATGAAAAGTGTGGACTCCGTTTTACAAGATATTGATGAGATGATTGATATATGTAATGAGGAAGAGGGACCGACTGCATATTTGGATAATGTATTGGAGGAACGCTCAAGTATCGGAGGTATAAAAAAGGCGGCAGATATATTTGAACTCTCAAAAAAGCTTAACTTGATAAGCTTTGACAAGCTTAAGGCGGCAAAAGGCGGAGACAAAGATTTAAGGGAAAGAGCCAAAGCAATCAGAGATAAGTATAAAGATAATATTTCAAAGCTTGCACAGGATTATGACTTTGACAAAGACAGGGTTTTGCTTGAAGAGCAAAGTGAAAAGGCAAAGATAAGAGCTGTGGTGGATTTGACAAAGAAGTATATTTCACTCTTTAATGAAAAAAAGAGAGAAAAAAATCTGGTGGACTTTTCAGATATAGAGCATTTGGCACTTGGCATACTTGTAGATGAGAATAAAAATCCTACAAAAGTTGCGGAGGCATATAAAAAAGAATTCAGTGAAATATATATTGACGAGTATCAGGATTCCAACTACCTGCAGGAAGCCATAGTGAATGCGATAGAAAAGAACAATGTCTTTATGGTGGGAGATGTGAAGCAGTCAATATACGGATTCAGGCAGGCTTCGCCAAAGCTTTTCATGGAAAAGTATAAAACTTTTAAAGGCTTTGACGGTATGGATGATGAAGATGCGAAGAAAGTTGTTCTCAGTAAGAATTTTAGAAGCAGAAAAAACGTGCTTGACGGTGCAAATGTCTTATTCAAAAAGATCATGAAAGAGGATATAGGCGGCATTGATTATGATGATGATGCGGCGCTATATCTTGGAGCAAGCTTTGAAGTGGGAGATAAGGAGTATGTAAGTGAGTTGATGCTTACGGATGTGGGCAGCATTGAAGATGACACATCTGCTATAGAGCTTGAAGCAAGAGCTATTGCAAAGAGGATCAAGGAGCTGAAAAAAGAGCTGAAGGTGGACGGCGGCAGAGATTTAAAGTACAGCGACATAGTGATTTTGGTGCGTGCAAGTATCGGTGAGAGTATAGCCAAGGTTTTGAATGATGAAAATATTCCGGCATATGCGGAGAACAACAAAGGCTACTTTCAGACATTTGAGGTTAGAAAGATACTTGCCATATTGGCGGCTATAGATAATCCTTATTCAGATGTGGATTTGACCGCATTTTTGAACTCGGAGATTGTAGGAATGACTGATTTGGAGCTTGCAAATATTGTATCCGACTACAGGAAAAAGCAAAATATTGAAAAGTCTAAAAAAATCAGAATGATGGACGCAATCATATTTGAGGAAAGTGAAGGAAGCATTGAAGAGGCCACAAAGAAAAAGATAAGAAAAGCACTTGAGTTTTTAGATGAGTATGGGAAAAAGTCGACATATATGAATATTCAGGCGCTTTTACAGGATATTTACAATAAAACCGACTTTTTGAATATAACAGCCGCAATGCCGGGAGGACAGGTCAGAAAGGCCAATTTGATGTTGCTTATAAGTAAGGCTGCAACTTTCGGAAACTCCGGATACAGCGGACTCTATAACTTTATCAGATATATTGCAAAGCTTAAGGACTTTGACAACGACTTCGGAGAGGCCGGTATACTTTCTGAAAATGATGATATTGTAAGGATTATGACAATACATAAGTCAAAGGGACTTGAGTTCCCTGTATGTTTCCTTGCAAATGCAAACAGAAGCTTTAATAAGACCGATTTGAAGCAGGGTATAGTGATAGATAACGACTTCGGACTCGGTGTGCAGTATGTGGACAGTGAACATAATATAAAAGACAGTTCCATAAAACAAAATGTTATAAAATATAAGTTGGGTACGGAGCTTATGGGTGAAGAGCTGAGAGTACTTTATGTGGCGCTTACAAGAGCTATGGAAAAGATGATTATTTCAGGTACCTGCAAGGATGTTAAAAAGGCTTTGGAAACGAATAAGGAAAATCCGAGGTTTTTGGATATAAGATCCTGTAATTCATATCTTGACCTGATACTTTTAAGCTTTGACAGAATACATTTTGATTTAAAGCTATATGATTATAAGACTCTTTTGGATGAGGAAAAACTTACTCAAAAAGAAGTCAGAGATTTGCACAAGGTATTTGAAGGAAGCGATATCAAAAAATATGACGAGTTAAAGAAAAGACTTGATTATACATATCCACACAGTGTAAATGTGGATTTAAAAACCAAGTTTTCGGTATCTGAAATCAAGAGAATGTCACAGAGTGAAGAATTTGAGATAAAACAAAATAAAGAAAAGACAGGGGGCGTAAATAATGCCGGTGAGCGCGGTAATGCCTACCATAAACTTATGCAAAGACTTCACTACGAAAATATAGAAAACTTCAAAAACAGACTTGAGTTTGTAAAATCGGAGATGGCACTGTTAAAGAATGCCTCTTACAGAGAACTTATAAACCCGGATGATATTGTAAAGTTTTTGGATACAAAACTTGGAGAGATATTTATTAAGTATCACAAAAACTTAAAGAGAGAAAATCAGTTTATAATGGGTATATCCGCAAGAGAAGCAAATATGGGAGACAGTGATGAGACTGTACTGATACAGGGGGTCATAGATGCATATATATATACAGAAGACAGCATGATTTTGGTGGATTATAAGACGGATAATGTAAAAGATGCAGAAACTTTGATAAACAGATATAAAGTTCAGCTTGAACTTTATAAGAAATCTCTTGAAATGAGTACAGGAAAAAATGTAAGTGAAATTTTTATATATTCGTTTGCACTTGGTAAGGAGATAAGACTTTATGAATAATGTTAAGATAATTTTGGCTTCAGCATCGCCCAGAAGGAAAGAGCTTTTGGAGCAAATCGGTGTAGACTTTGAGATAGCGGTATCCGACAAAGAAACTGAAATTGACTGTATGGACCCGGTAGAGGCGTGTAGAAAACAGGCTTACAATAAGGCTTTGGATATTGTAGAAAAATCAAGGCTTAAGTATGGTGATGAGGATTTTGTGGTCATATCTGCCGATACTATAGTGGCAATAGAAGGAAAAATCTTAGGAAAGCCGAAGGATAAATCCGAAGCAAGACAGATGCTTAAGACTCTCTCAGGCAGAAAGCACAGGGTATATACTGCGGTATGCGTATACAATTCTTTGAAGGACAGTTATGAGAGTTTTGTAGAGGATACTCCTGTGGAAGTGGCAAGTCTTTCAAGTGAAGAGATTGAAGATTATTTGGAGAAAAAAGAGCCTTATGACAAGGCCGGAGCCTATGCAATACAGGGATATTTTTCAAGATATATAGTTGGAATAGAGGGAGATTATTACAATGTAATGGGGCTACCTGTAGGAAGACTGTACAGAGAGTATTTAAAAGAATTATAAAGAAAAATTGCACCCCTTATAAGGGGTGCAACAGTTAAAATCAGTTGCCGTTAGGATTCAGACATTTTCCTTCCTTGTCAAACTGATAGCTTACACCTTTTATATCAATAGCGCGGTCTCTTGCCATCTTGCCGTCCAAGAGGAAGTAATACCAGGAGTCGCCTTCTCCCTTGACCCATTCATCTGTCGCCATCTTACCGTTTGAGTGAACATAGAATGTATTTGTGCCGTCCTTTATCCATTTGTGTTTTGCTATCTCACCGTTGTAGTTGAAGTAGTACCATTCACCGTCATCTTTATTCTTTACCCATTCTCCCTGTGCCATTGCACCTGAAGAATGCAGATAATAGTATGTATCTTTTATCTTTTGCCAACCTGTAAGCATTGAACCGTTGTTACCAAGGTAATACCAGTTGCCGTTCACTACTTTCCAGCCTGTAGTCTTCTTGCCGGTAGCATCCACATAGTACCAGGAACCGTCCTTTTCTTCCCAATTTGCTTTTTCGATAACATTTATGTGAATGGATTTTGTAATGCCCTGATAGGTCGCCGTAATATTGGTCTCGCCTACTTTATTGGCATGGATTTCGCCCTGTGTTACATCGGCTATATCGGAATTTTCAGATGTCCACTCGGCAATCTGACTGACATTGGTGTAAATACCGCCTTCCAAGAATATAGCTTCTGCAGATACACTAAACTGTAATTCCATATCCATATCTGTAGGTGTTACTATAAGATGATGGTCCAGTTTATCCTCAGAGTCAACACCTGAGTTGGCAAGTGCAAGCTCCGTCATTTTTTTCTCAATAGAATCCACATCAAAGCTGTCTTCAAGGTTGATTCCTCCGCCGTTGTAAACATCCCCTATATCTGTTGAACTTACCAATTCTTTTATCGTCTCTCCGCTTTTTGAGTTGTCGGCATTAGTGAAACTGCCTTCCGTATTTGATGATTGGTTTGTACAACCTGTTATTAAAGTACCGCTACCAAGACAAAATGATAGTAATAAAAATGGTATAAATCTTTTCATAAGCCTCCAAAGTTAAAACATTATAGTTACATTATAGCGATTTAAAAATATCATTTCAATATATATTTGCAGCAATTTAGTACAATTCCATAAAATATATGACACCGGGAGCCTGACTGATAAGATTTAAGATAATTGAGTGGCTGTTTTTGGTCTTACCCTTTATAGTCATGGTAGCCGATTGGCAGATATTCATCAGAGAAGCATTTTTGGCAAGGTCAAGCTCCACTATATCAAGATCGTTTTTTCTGATATATATGAAAAGGTCGCTAAGCGGAATAGAGTTGTCATATTCTATATACAGTTCCACCGCGCGAGAATTTTTCCTTACAAAGACCTCAAGCTTCTGGAGCGATACCATGGCAATGAATATGGCGGCTCCGCCTGCAATTGCTCCCTCATAGTAGCCTATTCCTATAGTGAGACCGCAGCAGGCGGCAGTCCATATACCTGCTGCCGTAGTGATACCCTTTACCTGATTGCGTCCTGTAAGTATTATTGTGCCTGCACCTAAGAAACCTACACCGCTTACAACCTGAGCTCCAAGTCTTACAGGGTCACCGCTTTTAAATACCTGAAATACATACTGATTTGTAATCATTACAAGTGTGGATCCCAGGCATACAAGCATATATGTTCTAAAACCGGCAGGTCTGTTCTTCCTGCCACGGTCAAACCCCAGTATTCCGCCTATACATAAAGACAGAACTATGCGGATTATCAGTGAGTACAAATTCAATTCTCTTGGCATATATTCTCCTTAAAACTTAATGTGAATATTATATATGCAATGTAAAGTAAGGTAAATATTAAGATTTGTAATATATTTATTTAACCTTTAACAGCAGCTTGTCAATATATTTATAAATTGATATAATGGGCATATACTAAATCAATGGTTTATGATACGTGATTTTGTTCTAAGGAGATATGTCGGACATATAGTTATTCTATTGTAATTAAATTCTGTAAATTTTTTAAGGAGGGAGTATGGCTGAGAAAGACATAACACAAAAGATGCTTGAGCAGTACAATGATGTTTTTATGGATA
>NZ_CALLVU010000141.1 GCF_938015485.1 uncultured Lachnoanaerobaculum sp.
ATGCTTTTTCAGGAAACGAGATTTCTTAGGAAAAGACAACTTCCAGTCCTCAAACTCCTCGTCTGTAATTTCACCGTTATAGTGTTTCTTTCTCATTTCGTCCCATTCTACTAAGGAATTATCAAAATGCGGAAATACTATGAGTGTTTTGCACCTAAAAAGAGTGTTAGAGAGCAAATAAGAGCTTATCAATCAGATAATGATACACTGCCGGATGTGCCTACAATCATAGAAACGATGTGCAAGCATAATAGAAAAGCTAAAGGTTTATTTGAAGGAACAATATCAAGCGGAGATACCAGCAAAGATGATTTTTTGCTGTTGCTATTATTAAATAGTTATACACATGGTGATGAAGCTTTGATGAAAGAAATATTTTTAATGTCTGCCTTAAATCGGAGCGATGACAGAAGCGAAAGAAAAAATGAAGCGTCCTATATCAGATATTTGGAAGATAGTATAAAAAAAGCGACTCAGTATGGAAATCAAAAATACTGGGACTATAACTATCACAGAAGAAGTGTAGGTGATAACCGTGAATGACTGGCTGAAATTTAGCGATGATGAATTATCGGATTATATAAACAGAAAACTTGAATATACTGATAAGGGACAATTAAAAAGTAATACTACTAATCTAATCACTGTGCTGGTAAATCCGTTGTTTTGTAAAGAAGATAATATAATAGACGGAACTATTTTCTTTGATACATGCAGTATGACAGTCAGGTTTTTCGGAACGCTTAAGGGAGAAAAACAGAAAGAAAATGAGATCAGAAAATGGAATGACCATTTAACAAACCTTTTAGGAGTGGAAATAGAAAGAGAATTTGGGATCAAGTATTCTAAAAACAGAATGGATGATGCCATAACCTTTATTGCTCATAAAAGGGCGGTAAATCTTCCGGCTATGTATATGAATTCGCTTCCGTATGATGGTGAGAAGTATATTACAAAATTGCTTCCCAAATATCTTGGAGCGGAAGATACAAAATTAAATGCTTGGATTATGGAACATATGTTAGTTGGCATGGTAAAAAGAGTTTTTAATCCCGGATGCAAATTTG
This sequence comes from uncultured Lachnoanaerobaculum sp., assembly GCF_938015485.1. GTDB lineage: Bacteria > Bacillota > Clostridia > Lachnospirales > Lachnospiraceae > Lachnoanaerobaculum. The sequence continues at coordinate 1,068 of NZ_CALLVU010000141.1, forward strand.
ACGAGCTTATGGTTCTTACGGGAATTCAAGGCGTAGGCAAGACATCTTTTATAGAAAAGTGAGCTCTATTTCCTGAATGGTATTGCTCATTAAACAATATCAAAGGTAAAGATGCAGTCAGTAATCTTGTTGGAAAAGTTGTGGTAGAACTTGAAGAATTTGTCGCTCTTAGAAATGCGAAAAGTGCTGATGAAGCGAAGCTGTTTATATCTGCAAGAACAAGTACTGTAAGGCTTCCATACGAACGATTTTCTGCTGATGTAAAGAGAACTTGTATCTTGATTGCTACTACCAATGATGCGACTTTTTTAGGAGACTTTTCCGGAGAAAGACGGTATCTACCTGTGAAAGTGAATAGCGAAAATATTGAATTACCAATTATGTATGATGTAGAAAAATTTCCTGCACTGGAAACTATCACAAGAGAAGAACATCATAATATTGTTCAACACGATTTTGAAGGAGCTATCGCAGAAGCGGTGTATCTTTATCCATTGCTACAAACAAATTAAATCAGATTACCAAGAGAGTAAATCAAACGGGGGTAATTTATAAAGGTGATATTGATGATATGAAAAAATCTATTGCTGGTTTCTCGAAAGAA
>NZ_CALLVU010000142.1 GCF_938015485.1 uncultured Lachnoanaerobaculum sp.
TAAACCCCTAAATCACTATCTACTGATTTTACTCTATTTGATAAAACTTTTACAGTATATGTATTGTCAGTACGGCTTTTCACAGCTCCACCACTAACTTCAATATTTCCATAGTTTTTAACTACACCACCAGCAATGACAATTCCAGCGCCGCCAGCAGATTCAATGTGGATTTTACCAGTATTTGTGAATTCAGAATCTTTTCCTACAACTACACCAATTGCATTTTTTGGAGAGCCAACAGTAGTTATAGTTCCGTTGTTAATTCCTACCGCACCATCTCCTAAATACATTCCAACTCCACCATCTTTAGTAATTTTAATAGTTCCGTCAGTTTCATTTATTACAGTATTTCCAAATCCAACCATTCCCGCAGAATTTTTCCCAATTTCAATATTTTTATTATTTGTCAATGACAAAGTTTGGTTTCACCCAATATGTTTTATATAATTTTATTTTCTTACTTTTTCATAACAAAAAAATCGAATGAGCCTCTACTCATCCGATTCATTATTTATATCTTATTGTTGATTCTATTTACTTCTTCGCTGTTGTGCTCTCGGCTGCCGTTGTCTCAGGTGTCTTCACCTCTGAAGGTGCCTTTGTTTCTGTGCCTGTATTATCAAGAGCTATCCTATCCTGTGTAACTATTGCTACGGCACTGTCTTTTGTTATATTCTTATCTTTATCTACAGATACTACGAAATAATATCCTTCAGATCCGAATACCACTGTGCTCTCACCCTTCTGACCTACTGTAAGCAACGCCTCGTTTGACTCAAGCCCTTTTACTTCTTTTGCTTCCATCTGATCCATTGCATCGCTAAGACTTACTTTATCTGCTGTAAAGCTGAGTACATCCCCCGCCTTACCGCTTACAGCCTGTAACATATATCCGCTTTCTCCGTCGTTGTAATAGTGGAATTCTCTTTCAGGGTTTGTATACTTTACAAGTCTCTCACCTGCATCTTCTTTGATATCATCCGATGCCGGGTCTCCGAATGCCTTACCTATATCGTCATATGACTCGTCAAGGTGATTTGCTATATTGTAGTTTATATCCACTTTTACTGAAGCCGCTGTTGTAGTCTCGGCTGTGGTGCTTTCTGCAACTGTTGTACTCTCTGCTACCGCCCGGCTTGATTCATTGGTATCTTTCTTTGAACCGCATCCGCTAAAGAGCAATGCGCTTCCCATTGTTAATCCTAAAACTGTTATTAAAAATCTTTTTTTCATAGTTACCTCCTAAGTCAAACGGCAAAGCCGCCTGAATTATTTCGTTATCTGACACTATATCACCTCATCCCTCTAAAAACAAGCCTTATATATGAAAGTATTTTTAAGAAATGTGGTATTTTTTTATAAATACTGCTATACTTACTATGTTGTCGTCTCCCAATCTGACAATAAAAAGAAAGGGGCTGTGAAATAAGTCCCCAAAAGAAATAGGACCATTCGCTCATGCGAAAGG
>NZ_CALLVU010000143.1 GCF_938015485.1 uncultured Lachnoanaerobaculum sp.
CAATAACTACTACGGTATTTTCAATTATTTGGGAAAGAGCAGCGGGATTTTAAAGACAAATATCAACTGGCTCGGTGACGAGAGATTTGCGCTTGCATGTATAATACTTATACTGCTTACTACATCTGTAGGACAGCCTATAGTGCTTTATGTATCAGCGCTTGGAAATGTGGACAATTCACTTGTAGAGGCTGCCCAGGTGGACGGTGCCAATGAGATGCAATTATTCTGGAAGATAAAGTGGCCGCAGATAATGCCTACCACACTTTACATACTTGTAATAACCACTATAAACAGTTTCCAATGTTTCGCCCTGATACAGCTTTTGACATCAGGCGGTCCGAATCATTCGACAGATACCGTAATGTATTATATTTACTATATGGCGTTTAAGATGTTCAGATACGGATACGGAAATGCAATGGGAGTGGTTTTGGCGATATTCATAGCGGTATTGTCTGCAGTTCAGTTCAGATTGGCAAAGGAGAAATAATATGAAAACTTCAAATTCATTAAAAAAAGTCTATAATATAGTGTCAATCATTGTGCTGATAGCTTTGGCGATATGCTTTGTATTTCCGCTTTACTGGATTGTTACGGGTGCGTTCAAAACACCGGTTTCCATAAATTCTCCGGTACCTGATTGGATACCGAAAGAGCTGGTAATGGACAATTTCAAAAAATTGTTTTCAAGACAGACGGCACCGATTTTTGAACTTGGCTTTATAAAAGGGCCTCAGGCGCCTGCAGCTGTCAGATGGATGTTGAATACAGTATTTATGGCAATTATGGCAATGGTTTTGACCTGTCTGAGTGCCTCAATGGCGGGATATGCTCTTGCAAAGAAGAGATTCCACGGCAGAGTATTGCTTTTCACACTTATAGTATGTGCTATGGCTTTGCCTAAGCAGGTTATCTTGATACCTCTTATCAGAGAGATGTCATCATTAAAACTTTACAATACTATATGGGCTGTTATTTTACCTACTGTAGGATGGCCTTTCGGTGTATTCCTTATGAAGCAGTTCTCAGAGGGTATACCTACAGAGATGCTTGAGGCTGCAAGAATTGACGGCGCAAGTGAATTCAGAACATTTACGGATATAGTTTTCCAGATGGTTAAGCCGGGAGTCGGAGCTCTGGCGATATTTACATTTATCAACAGCTGGAATGATTATTTTATGCAACTTATAATGTTAAGCTCAACTTCCAATTTGACAATTTCTCTCGGTATTGCTAAACTACAAGCAGAAAACTCGACAGATTTCGGGCTTATAATGGCAGGAGCTACACTGGCGGCAGCACCTATACTTATAGTGTTTATTGCACTGCAAAAGTATTTTACAAAAGGTATTACTTTGGGTGCCGTAAAGGGCTAGGTATAGTAGAAAAGAGGGGAAATGATATACGAAAAATCGGTGATTCCTATAATAGAATCAAAGTATACACTATTTACAGCTACAGAAAAGAAGATAGCTGATTATTTCTTACAATGTGATCCGAGCATGGATATAAATATTCAAAATGTAGCGGAGAGACTCTATGTATCACAGGCGTCCATATCAAGATTTGCAAAGAAATGCGGTTTTGTAGGATTTAGAGAGTTTATATTCGCATTTCTTGACAGTGTAAGAGTGAAAAAGCCGAATGCAAATATGATCACTCAGAATGTATTCAACACATATCAGGATTTGCTTAACAAGGCGTATTCGATTCTTGACAATGACCAGATACAAAGGGTTGTAAGGATGCTTGTAAACTCCAAAAAGGTGATAGCGGTGGGGAAGGGCAGTTCCGGATATGCCGCAAGTGAGATGGAAAGCAGATTTGTAAGAGTGGGACTTGATATAGATTCGCTTACAGATTCTGACAGGATAAGAATGCAGTCGGTATTTTTAAAAGACGGCGACACTGTGGTGGCTTTCAGTATCAGCGGAAAGACCGAGGATATCCTCTTTCTCTTAAAGTCTGCACATGACAGAGGTAAAAAGACTATATTTTTTACATCGGCAGACAGCCAGTCATTACACGAGTTTTGTGACGAGGTAGTGGTTGTCGCATCACTTGAATACCTTGAGAACGGAAATCTTATTTCACCACAGTTTCCGATGTTACTTGTGCTTGACCTTGTATACAGCGAATACATAAATATTGACAGTGTTATAAAGAGTGCCATCCTTGAAGATACCGTGACCACTTTAAATAAGAAGGAAGACGATAAAAGGTTCTATTTATCAAGGCAGGACAGGTTCAGATAAGAGAAAAATCACTTGAAAAACTGCATCAAAAGTATTATAATGTCGGTGCAGATGACAAGAAAAATACAATGGTATATGTATACCTTTATATTATTGATAGCTGCAAAAAGAGGGAAGAACTTAGGTTTTTGCCTCTTTAAGCTTTACAACCGTTTGTAGTTGTAATTAAAATAAAAAATAGATATGTCAATTATCGGCAACTATTTGTGAAGGGATGATCTTAGTGGCTAAAGAAAACCGAAATACTACAGGAAATAAGGCATCAAAAGGCACGGAGAGTGCAAACAAGAAGAAGATGTCACCGCAGGAGTTCTTACAAAAACTGGAAGACCTTGTAAACAAGGGTATTGCTTCAGATATGAAACTTAATATCGGTGAGATAAATGATTTCTTTGCCGGTATCGAATTGAACTCTGAAAGCATAGAGCAAATATATTCTTATCTTGAAAATAAGGGTATTGAGATCAATGAAAATACTTCTGATGATTTGAATATTGACATTGATAATATAGACAATATCGCCGATGAGGACTCATTACTCTTAGATGATGATGATTTTGATAAGGATTCTGAAGAAGATATTGACCTCAGCGCAATAGATCTTTTGGAAGGTGTGGGTACAGAAGACCCTGTCAGAATGTACCTCAAAGAGATCGGTACGGTACCTCTTTTGACAGCCAATGAAGAGCTTGAGCTTGCAAAGAGAAAGCAGGATGGAGACGAATATGCAAAGCAGCGTCTTATAGAGGCCAACTTACGTCTGGTTGTAAGTATTGCCAAGAGGTATACAGGAAGAGGAATGAGCTTTCTGGACCTTGTACAGGAGGGAAATCTCGGACTTATAAAGGGTGTTGAGAAGTTCGATTATACTAAGGGATTTAAGCTTTCAACCTATGCTACATGGTGGATCAGACAGTCTGTGACAAGAGCGCTTGCAGACCAGGCAAGAACCATCAGAGTGCCTGTACATATGGTGGAGACTATCAACAAGATGAGTAAGATGCAAAGAAAGCTTACACTTGAGCTGGGATATGAGCCGAGTGTGACCGAGCTTGCAAATGCGCTTGATATGACTGAAGAGAAAGTAATGGAAATAATGCAGATAGCAAGGGAGCCGGCTTCACTTGAGACTCCTATAGGTGAAGAGGATGACTCAAACCTTGGAGATTTTGTGGCTGATTCCAATGTTTTGACACCGGAGGGAAATGTCGAATCGGTTATGCTTAGAGAGCATATAGATACATTACTTGGAGACTTGAAGGAAAGAGAAAGACAGGTTATTGTGCTTAGATTCGGTCTTGAAGACGGACACCCGAGAACCTTGGAGGAGGTAGGCAAGGAGTTCAAGGTTACAAGGGAGAGAATCAGACAGATTGAAGCAAAGGCGCTCAGAAAACTTAGAAATCCTGTCAGATCAAAGAGAATCAGGGACTTTTTGGCATGATAAAGAGAAATTTACAAAAAGAATTGGAAGATATTATAAAGAAGGAGGAAGCTTTGGGCAATCGCCCAAGGCTTCTTCTGCATGCCTGCTGCGGACCTTGTTCATCATATTGTATGGAGTATCTGGAAAAATACTTTGATTTAACTGTATTTTTCTATAATCCGAATATTGACGATACAAAAGAGTACAGACACAGAGTCGAGGAGGCAAAGAGGCTTATAGAGGAGATGAACTTTAAAAGTGAAGTGAATTTCATAGAAGGGGATTACGACCCGAGTATTTTTCACAGTAAGATAAAAGGTTATGAAAATGAAAAAGAAGGCGGCAAAAGATGTGATATCTGCTTTGAATTAAGGCTTCATGAGGCTGCAAAGGCGGCATGTGACTACGGATTTGACTACTTTACAACATCACTTACCATTTCACCTATGAAAAATGCAAACAAGCTGTGTGAGATAGGTGAGGAAGTGGCAAAGGAGTACAATGTACATTATTTACCGAGCGATTTTAAAAAGAAAAACGGATATAAGCGTTCAGTAGACCTCTCAAAGGAGCATAATCTCTACAGACAGGACTACTGCGGCTGCTCTTTTTCAAAGCGTGAATCGATAGAAAGGGCTAAGGAAAGAGAGAATAATATTTGACGATTGCTATACTTTGCTTTATAATAATTCAGTAATAGTTATGCGGATATTTAATCCGATATTGTGAAAGGAAGAGTCTTATGTTAAGTAGAAAAATTACTATTAAAAATCCTTCAGGTTTGCACCTTCGTCCGGCAGGAGTTTTGTCACAGACTGCAATGAAGTTCAAGTCAGATATTATTATAGAGTACGGCGAGAAGAAGATAGTTGCAAAGAGTGTGCTTAATGTTATGGCTGCAGGTATCAAGGCAGGTACAGAGGTAAACTTGATAGTTGACGGTGAAGACGAAGAAGAAGCAATGAATACATTAGTTGAGGCTATCGAGTCCGGACTTGGAGAAAAATAATATATTTTAACATATCACACTTGACAAATTTTGAGCTTAGTGCTTTAATAGGGAATCGTAGCCTAAACGGTTTAGGTTACGTTTTTTGAAAGAGGTGTTGATATGAAGGAAAGAAAAATACGCCTTAAATCTGTTGAAGATGCTAAGAACTTCGTAAAAGTGACTACCGGATGTGATTTTGATGTAGATCTGTACGATAATAGCATAGTAATCGACGCAAAATCAATTTTAGGAGTACTCAGCTTAGATCTTAGACATGTTTTGGTAGTATCTTATAACGGCGAGAATGAAGAATTGGAAGCATTCTTAGACGATCATATGAATGGTATTGAAAAGATTGCTTAGTTAATTTTAGATTACAATTTGATATGAAACCGGCTTGTCCGGTATTTACAGGCAGGTCATTGACTTGCCTGTTTTTTTATGAAAGGTAAATATGAGAATAGGACACGGATATGATGTACATAAGCTTGTAGAGGGAAGAAAGCTTATAATAGGCGGCGTTGAAATAGAACATTCACTGGGACTTTTGGGTCACTCGGATGCGGATGTACTCTTGCATGCAATAATGGACAGTCTGCTGGGTGCCGCAGCTTTGGGAGATATAGGAAAGCATTTCCCGGACAGCGATGAAAGATATAAAGGGATAAGCAGTGTAGAACTTTTGAAAAAAGTTGCTAATATACTTGACGAGAACACATATATAATAGAAAATATAGATGCTACCGTCATAGCTCAAAAGCCGAAGCTTGCGCCATATATTGAAAAGATGAAGGAAGTTATATGCGATACTTTAAACATTTCACCGAATCAGCTCAATATAAAGGCAACTACGGAAGAAGGACTCGGCTTTACAGGAGATGAAAGCGGTATTGCGGCACACAGCGTTTGTCTTTTGAATTCTGTCAGAGATGCATTTTATATAAATCCGTCTCTCAGAGATTGTGAAAGCTGTGGGGGCTGCCAAAATAAAGAATAAAAAGGGAAAATATGAAAATTTTTAATACACTTTCCGGAAGAAAAGAAGAGTTTGTACCTATAGAAGCAGGAAAAGTCAGAATGTATGTCTGTGGACCTACAGTATATAATTTGATACATATCGGTAATGCCAGACCGATGATTTTCTTTGATACTGTAAGAAGATATTTTGAGTACAGAGGTTATAAAGTAAACTATGTTTCAAACTTCACAGATGTGGACGACAAGATAATCAATAAGGCTATAGAAGAGGGAGTAGACGCAGCCGTTATTTCACAGAGATATATAGATGAATGTAAGAAAGATATGGCGGCTATGAATGTACTTCCTGCCACCAAAAATCCGCTTGCCACACAGGAAATAGGCGGAATGGAAGATATGATAGGTGAGCTTATTAATAGCGGTCACGCCTATGTGGCAAAGGACGGTACAGTTTACTTCAGAGTAAAGAGCTTTAAAGACTACGGAAAACTTTCACATAAGAATATAGACGAGCTTCAGTCAGGTTTTAGAGAAATAAAGGTGACAGGAGAAGACGGTAAGGAAGACAGCAACGACTTCGTACTTTGGAAACCGAAAAAAGAAGGTGAACCATATTGGGATTCACCGTGGTCAAAAGGCAGACCGGGTTGGCATATAGAGTGTTCGGTAATGAGCAAGAAATATCTGGGAGATCAGATAGATATCCACGGTGGCGGTGAGGATCTTATATTCCCGCATCATGAGAATGAAATAGCTCAGTCGGAGTCTGTAAGCGGCAAAAGCTTTGCAAATTATTGGATGCACAATGCATTCTTAAATATTGACAATAAAAAGATGAGTAAGTCTGCAGGAAACTTTTTTACGGTAAGAGATATAAGTGAGAAGTATGATTTGCAGGTACTTAGGTTCTTTATGCTCTCGGCACACTACAGAAGTCCGTTGAACTTCTCTGCAGATCTTATGGAAGCTGCAAAGAACAGTCTTGAGAGAATACTTACAGGTGTTGACAACATAAAGAGTGCTATACAAAGAGACAATAAGGCGCCGATTAGTGATGCCGAGCTTTCAAATCTTGAGATTGCCAAGGTACTTAAGGATAAATTTGTAGCTGCAATGGATGACGATTTCAATACTGCAGACGCTATCAGTGCGATATTTGAACTTATAAAGCTTTCAAACACTACATTGAATGAAGCTTCAACTGCCGAGTATGCAAAAGGACTTTTAAAAGTAATAGAGCCTCTTTGTGACGTCCTGGGAATTATCACGGAAAGAAAGGTTGAAATCCTTGACAGTGAGATAGAAGATTTGATAACACAAAGGACACAGGCCAGAAAGAATAAGGATTTTGCACTTGCAGATAAGATAAGAAACGATCTTCTTGAAAAGGGAATTGTACTTGAAGATACAAGAGAGGGTGTTAAATGGAAGAGATCTTAGATTATCTTCTAAAGCCCTTTAATATGGAAAGAAAAGAAGCTACAGAGTTTTCACCTTTGGTACTTGCCTATATAGGTGATGCCGTATACGAACTGATGATAAGAAGTATACTGGTTTCAAGAGGCAACAGACCTGTAAATAAGTTAAACAAAGATGCCACTTCTTTGGTTAAGGCTGCAGCACAGTCCGAGATTGTAAAGCTGATAAGTGATAATCTGAGCGAGGAAGAGTACACCGTCTTTAAAAGAGGCAGGAACTCGTCACCTCATACTATGGCAAAAAACGCCAGCATGAGCGATTACAAGTATGCTACAGGTTTTGAAGCGCTTATAGGATTTTTGTACTTGGACAACAGATGTGACAGAGCGTTGGAACTTGTAAAACTTGGAGTTGATCTGTATTTGAATAAAAATGATATTGGAGTAAAGATATGAATGAGAATGCCGTTGAGGGTAGAAATGTGGTAATAGAGGCTTTTAGAAGCGGGAAAACCGTTGATAAGCTGTATATTCAGGACGGACTGAAGGATTATGCTATTTCCACCATTCTTCGTGAAGCGAAAAAGCATGGTACATATGTAAACTTTGTAAATAAGGACAGACTTGACGGCATGAGTGAGACAGGAAAGCATCAGGGAGTCATTGCAATAGTTGCCGCATATGAGTATGCAAGTGTGGAAGATATTTTGGAAAAAGCAAGGCAAAACGGTGAGCCGCCTTTTGTGTTTATTTTGGACGGTATAGAAGATCCGCACAATCTGGGTGCTATTATAAGAACCGCAAACCTTTGCGGTGCGCACGGTGTGATTATTCCGAAGCACAGAGCCGTAGGACTTACCGCCGCAGTTGCCAGAGCTTCTGCAGGAGCAATCAATTATACGCCTGTAGCCAAGGTTACCAATATCAACAAGACCATGAAAGAGTTAAAGGATGCAGGAATGTGGTTCGTATGTGCTGACATGGGTGGCGAAAAGATGTATAATATAGACTTGACAGGCAGTATAGGCCTCATCATAGGAAACGAGGGGGACGGAGTAAGCGAAGGCGTCAAGAAAAATTGCGATTTCATAGCTTCTATACCGATGAAGGGAGATATAGATTCATTGAATGCATCAGTCGCCTGCGGTGTACTGGCATATGAAATAGTCAGACAGAGGATTGCGAAAGGAGCAAAATATGAGAAGTGATAAAAGAAAAGTCGTACTTGTAGGATGCGGCATGGTAGGTATGAGCTATGCTTATGCCATGTTAAACCAAAATACAGTGGACGAGCTTGTTCTTATAGATGTCAACAGACTTAGAGCCGAAGGTGAAGCTATGGACCTTAACCACGGTCTTGCATTCTCAGGATCACATATGAGAATATGGGCAGGAGACTATAATGACTGCAACAATGCTGATATCGTGGTTATTTGTGCAGGTGTGGCTCAGGCTCCGGGTGAAAGCAGAAGAGATCTTCTAAAGAGAAATATGGAGGTCTTCAAATCAATAATAGACCCTATCACAGAGAGCGGCTTTAACGGTATCTTTTTGGTAGCCACAAACCCTGTAGATATAATGACCGAGATCACATATAAACTTAGCGGTTTCAACCCTAGAAGAGTAATAGGATCAGGTACGGCACTGGATTCCGCAAGATTAAAATATCTTTTGGGCTCTTATATACAGGCAGATCCCAGAAGTGTACATGCTTATGTTATCGGTGAGCACGGTGACTCCGAGTTTGTACCTTGGTCAAATGCGTTGCTTGCAACCAAGCCTATCGACGACATCATAGCCGAGTCAAAGGGCAAGCTTAAGATGGAAGAGCTCAGCCGTATCGAGGAAGAGGTACGAACTGCGGCTTACAAGATAATCGAAGCCAAAAGAGCGACATACTACGGTATCGGTATGAGTCTTACAAGGATTACAAAGGCAATACTCGGTAACGAGAACTCGGTCATAACAGTTTCGGCAAACTTGCGTGGTGAGTACGGACAGAACGATGTTTTCGTAGGAGTACCATGTGTAGTAAACAGTTCAGGTATCCAGAGAATACTTGAGATATCACTCACAGACGAAGAGAAGGCAAAGTTCGCCGAGTCATGTGAAGAGCTGAGACAGACATATGATGAGTTGAATGAGAAATAAAAAACAATGTTATACTGATTTATAAGTATAAGAGTGCCATATATGATAACAACATAATATGGCACTTTTGACATCTTTGTTTCATTTTGGAGGGGTGACTTGAAGGATAAATATTATTCTATCGGAAAGGTATCTGAGATATGTAATATACCGATAAAAACCTTGAGGTATTATGACAAGATAAATGTAATGGTACCTAATCTAAGACAGGAAAATAATAATTATAGATATTATAGCCATGATCAGATGGTGAGACTGTTTATAATTAAAAGATTAAGATATTTAGGTTTTTCGTTGGAAGAGGTTAAAAATATCTTGAAAGAGGAAGATATAAAAAGAATTGAGACAATTGTAGAAAAAAAGCAAAACTCCATTAAAGCAGAGATTGAAGAATTAAATAAAAAGTATGAGGAAGCTACAACTTTAAAAAATAAAATTCATACAGCATATGAAATCCTTGAAAATAGTAACAGTTATAGTGCTGAATCATCTTTTAAGTTAGAAAAACAAAGAGAAGTTTATGTGTTCAGCAAAACTACTATGATGCAGTCATATAAAAATGAAAACGTTAATCTGGAAAAATGGATTGATATAATAGAATCGGCTAA
>NZ_CALLVU010000144.1 GCF_938015485.1 uncultured Lachnoanaerobaculum sp.
TACAGTTCATTACATTTTTCGCACAGTACATTATTATTTAGTATAATCCGAAACATAGCTTATTCAAAAAGATATTGAAAAAAAAGGAGACTTTAACTATGAAAAAGTATTTATTGCTAATAAGTAAAGGTGTTGCTATATGTTCATTTGTATTTGCAGCCTTTAATGCGAATTCTGCATGTGCATTTATTTATCATCAACCAAAGTTACCTGATAAGGTGAAGAAGCTGCGTAAATTTTAAGCTATGGAGAGACTATCAGAAAAAATCATACAATATATGATTAAGAATAGTATCTTATCAGAGGATGATAAAGAGATTTATGCATTTGGACTGACGCAAATGATAAGAGCTTTATCAACTATAATTACAACAATCTTTATTGGCTTTTGTTTTGGGAAAATTATTGAAAGTATAGTTTTTGTAGTTTTTACAGCTTTAATAAGAACAAATTCCGGGGGATATCATTCAGATAGTCCTGTAGGTTGTTATTTTATTTCTGTAATAAGTATAATTATTACGCTGTACTTAGTAGGAAAGCAGGTATTTAATGTAAGGCTAATGGTTGTATTACTGGCTGTCTCATTTGTAGTTTTTATTAAGTATGCACCAATAGGGCATGTTAATAAAATGCTGGATAAAATGGAAGAGAGTACATACAAAAGGAGATTGTTATGGATATTACTAACTATTGCTTTTGTAGAGATTGTTTTTGTAGTAGTTCAGAAGCTATATTTATTTAGTGCTGGAGGGTATGCATGTATATTCAGTATGCTGATGTTGATAGTAGGTAAATATAGGTTAAATCGTTTTTATAATATATGAAGAATAGAATATGGTTCAATAGTTATTCGGAAATGAATATTATGGTTATTGTATGATATGTCTAACTATAGAATATTGAGGGAGATGTGATCTGATGTTCAGAAGGATTATAGAAAAATTCGTTTTGAATTATATGAACCCTCAAAGGTATAAGAACGGAGATAGATAATCTGCTTTATTTCTAAAAATAGCTAATTTTATATATTGATAATATGAAAGTTAGTTATAAAAATAGAGATAAAGCATTGAGTAAACCAAACCCATAGCAGTTTAAACCTCATACTTTTTTAAATTAGCGTATTTTGTAGAAAGTTAGAGATTGCGTATTTAAGGAAGGAGAATATAATTGTGAAAAAGTATAACTTGAAAAAAAGATCATTTTGGGCAACACTAATGCTTATAATGGCAATATTTTTAATGATGCCATTACAGGTTTCAGCAACAAATTCGGATGTTACAACTCAACAAAAAAGCATTATAGAATCGAATTATACATATCCAGTACAGCCTGGTACAGAAGAGTGGGAACAATTAGACCATGGTGAAAGAGTACTTGCTTGCCAAATTCCAGAGGAAGTAATGGAACAAATGACAACTGAGGAACTAGCAACAGTGGTATTGGAATATCCATGTTTTTTTGACATGATATTTTATGATTCCTATCAAGATGGGTTCGAAGCTGTGAGAGATAATTTTAATGGATTACAAGTACTTTTAAAAAGAGAAGACCTGGCTGAAGGTTTGTTAAAAATATATAGAGAAACAGATGTTAAACAAATGCTTTCTTTAAATGACGAACAAATATTTGATGAAACATTGGATTTGCTTTATTTAGAAACATTGATAGCACAACCAGAAGTTAGGGAATCAGCATCAGAAGAACAACTAAATGAAATAAATTCAATAGCTGAATTAAATTATAGTTTTCAGAGAGATAACCAAGAATCTATACCATCACTCTCACTATCTGGTTATTATGAAAGTGTAGAACAACAAATGAGTAGTACTTCAACTGTGAGAACACCAAATGGCACAGTAGTTCCAGTTATAATTAGGAAAGAAAAAGATTTTTCAGCTGTAGAAAAATCAATGGTAAGATCCCGTATATTATCAGAATTCCCAGGCTCTCGTGTTGTAGGAGATGCTACTATAAGATATAACTGCCACGCTTTTGCATGGGCTAATAACAGAAGTGTATGGATGAATGATCCTTCAGCGTATTGGAATGATGGAAGCTATAGATTAATCACTTCAAATTCTCCGTCTGCAGTTGGACAAAAAGCATATTATCCTGGTTATCAGAAAGAGCATAGTGGTAATGTTATAAGAATGAATGGAAATCAAATTCTTTCCAAGTGGGGTCCACAATGTTTGGTTGAGCATAGCGTTGGTAACTGCCCGTACTCTTTTGTCCCGTTATCAGTGAAATTTTATGGAAGATAGATTATAAAAAATAAATAGAAGTTTCAAGTAACGGTAATAGGGTAGAGCTGTTTTCAGTTTCTACCCACATTTATTAATGAAAATACTAAATATATTACAAATAACATTAAAAAACAGTCTTATACCAAAAAAGAAAACAATATAAGTGTTGTTTCTACATATCAGCAACAATATAGGGGTATTCCACTTGAGGACAACTTTTTTACAGTGTGTTCAGAGTCAGATGGTGTATTTTCTGTAATAGACAGATGGTCAGAGATAAGTGAAATTGATGGCAGTCAGATTATTGAACCTATAGCCATTCATAAAGCAGAAGAAATTTTAGATAGTAAATTAAATTTTAAGGCACCTGAAATAGACAGTTGTGAGTATGTGTACAAAAAAACAGAAAATGGGACATACCGTTTGAATTTAAAACTTGTTTCAGAAAATAATCAACAACATTATGTTGATGCAGTTTCGGGAGATTTAGAAACAGTAGAAATAGAATAATTATATTGAATCTCTGAGGATAAATGAATATTTTTCTTCAGAGATTTTTACGGGAGGTACTGTACGATGAAGTCATTTTCGCTTTATACCTTAATAATTATAGTTTTATTGACTGCATGTTCTAAAAAAGGGATTTTAGAAAATACCCAAAGTTCTACTGTTATAAATGTTGATGAATCAAAAGCCACAGTTTATGATTTTACGGATAATCAACTTACTGACACAGAAGTAAAGGAATTGGAAAGTCTTATATTCCCGATGGAGGTGGAAACTCCTGAAATAAACTATACAGATATGGAACAGGATCTTTTATCAGTCTATACGGAACCTATAAAAAATGATTATAAGTTTTGGGGTCGTCTTTCAAATGACGGATATTGCTACATTCTCGGCATATCAAAACAGGAAGAACCTGTTTTAAAAGATTTAGATTATAGACTTGATGAAAGTAGCGGATATATTCAGCTGGGACATTGGATCGTTAAAGGGCATAGAAGATGCCGATACTGTTAATGAAATAGTAAAGGTTTTAAAAAATTCCGAGGTATATTATTTAGGGGCAACATCTTATGAGGATTTGTTGATTCTTACAAAAAAAGATGGAAGTGAAATAGAGTTGCAGATTCTACCGTATTATCCTGAATTATTTACCGGAGAAGGGTTTATTTTGGGAGATGCCGTTTATTACAGCCCCGGAAGGGAAGAATGGCTTGAATTAATGGATAAATATTTTAATAAGTGATATTTTGCAAAATTTTTATATATGCTCTATTGTTTAATGGATATGCTGCCTTTTTGGTAGAAAAGACAGATAATATAAAAGCGTTTTTGAAGAAGCAAAGAGTAGAGGCAATAGAGTATTAAGCGGTTATAATTTTCAGTCATGTAACTATTAAATTTTATGAATGTGATTGTGGAGCTTTATAGAACTATCCTAAACTGAAAATAGAATATATAGTATTCATTGGAGGATTTCGCATGCCAAAATGCAGGAGTCCTCCTTTTTTGTTCAAAAAATCGGATTTGAAATTTTGGATAAAAAGGAGGATTTCACAAATGACAGATGATAGAAAATATATCTATGTAAAAGGTGAAAAGATATATGTATCCGACGAAATATATAAAGCATATAAGAAACAAGTCAATCATGAGGCTTATTTAAATAAATCAGATAAAAAACATAAGGTTTACGGGTATGAGGATTACAAGATTGATTTGAATTCCGTTGTAGATGAAGATGTGGATATCGAAAAAATCATTGAAACTAAAATGAGAATCAAGGATCTATATCAGGCACTGCGAAAGCTAAATGATGAAGAGCTAAAGGTGATAGATTCTTTGTATTTCAAAAAAATGACTATTCGTGATTTAGCAAAAGAGCAACAGGTATCTTCTAAGAAGATTTTCAGTTTTAGAAATAAGATTTTAAAAAAGTTAAGAGAGATGCTTAAATAGTAACTAATGAGTAGGGGACAGACCGGATTTGTAGTTTGTTCCCTACTTTTTTAAAAAAATTTTAAAAAGTGGAAACAAAAGCATCTGAAAGTAAGGTTTATATATAGAGGGGAAAATTTTACCTTTGGAAAATTGAATATATTTTTGAAAATATAAGAATTTTGTACCTTGAAAGCTAAATAGACCAAAACAGGACATTAACCATTTATGGAGCATCTGTCAACAAACGCTAAGACCTTTCTGCTGAGAAGATGATGATTTGAGGGAATAACCACATATCCCCTTGTAATCTCGGTTTAAACATATACTTGCAAATACAAAGGATAAAAGAAAGTGAGCGACAAATTTGTATGTTAAAAAATAGGTTTGGCAGCCTATTTGCGATGATGTAAATGGGGATAATGATACTTCTTTAGTGAAAGCCGGCTCATCTTGAAAAGAGGCGGAGGTGAAATTCCTATGTTGTGTGCCAAGACACCTGTTAATGTCATAAAACTTAAAGATATTTGAATTTTAAAAATCATGGTAAACATATTTATAATATAAATACAAGGAGATTTATGAAAAGCGATATAACAAAATTACAGATTAATACAATTATAGCTTTAGCATTGATGAGATATTTATACAGAAAAAGAGAAATATCAGAAAAGGTTTATCGAAAAATCTTACAAAAGTATGGAAAGGTATTGATTGCCAAAGAGAGTAAATTATGTTAATATAAAATAACAAAACGAGGAGTACAAAAAGATGAAATGATGGTAAAGAAAAGAGTAGTGGCTATATATGCGAGAGTATCGACTGAGCATGAGGCTCAAATTTCTGCATTGGGTAATCAAATTCAGTATTATGATGATTTATTTGAAAAACATCCTGAGTGGGAACTATATGATCGCTATATAGATGAAGGAATAACAGGTACTTCTGTTAAAAAGAGAAAAAATTTTATGAGAATGATGCAAGACGCATCAAAAAATAAATTTGATCTTATTGTAACAAGAGAGGTATCTAGGTTTGCAAGAAATACAGTTGATACACTACAGCAAACTCGTATATTAAGGCGAGAAGGTGTAGAAGTATATTTTACAGAAGATAACATATGGACAATGAATGATGAAGATGGTGAATTAAGACTGACAATTATGGCGACACTTGCACAAAATGAAAGCAAGAAAACATCTGTCAGAGTAAAAGCAGGACAAATGATTTCATTTAAAAATGGTGTTCTATATGGAAACGGTAATATACTAGGGTATGACAGAATTGGTAAAGAGTATGTGGTTAATGAATTGCAAGCAAGAACGGTGCGTAGAATTTTTGATTTATACTTAGATGGAAATGGTGTTAGAAAAATTCAATTTGTACTGGAAAAAGAAGGACATTTAACAGCTACAGGACTTACAAAATGGCAACCTGGGAATATCAGCAGAATATTAAGGAACTCCTTTTATTGTGGTACAATAGTTTATCGTAAGCAATTTGTTCCGGATTTTTTAGAACAGAAAAAAATAAATAATTTTGGTGAGGTTGATAAAGTCATTGTTGAAGGTAGACATACCCCAATTGTTACAAAAGAACAGTTTGAAAAAGTTCAGCAAATACTTAGTAGCAAGTCAGAGTCGGTGCATAATAAAGGCTGTAGAGGAAAAAAAATCTCCAAAGATGTTTGGTGTCGTAAAATGAAATGTGAATGTGGTAGTTCCTACAATCGTGTTACATGGCACAAATCGTCTGAAGGACCTCAATATGCATACCAATGTTATAGCCAGATAAGGACAGGATCATTTAAAACTCGTGAGAGAAAAGGACTTAGTACTGAAGGAATTTGTGTAACTAAAATGGTTCCAAGATGGAAATTAGAAGTTATGGCTGATATAATATTTCAAAAATTTTGGAATGATAGAGAAGGAGTCCTTGCAATTGCGAACGAAATGCTGGACAATTGCTATGAAAACGAACATGATAACGAGGTGATAGATCGTAAGCGTGATTTAGAAGATAAAATGGAACTATGGAATCGAAAGTATAACAATCTTTTAGACATGCGAATGGCTGGAGAAATTGAAAAAGACAGGTACGACGAAAAGCGTGAACAAATTCTGAAAGAACAGCAACATCTGAAAAAGCAGTTAGAAATAATAGGTGGAGAAACCGGTTTATCAGATGACATATATATGGACAAAGTTGAAATTCTTAAATACGGCTTAGAACAGAATTTCAATTTTTCAACGAGACATATTCCGGAAGAAGTTATTGATGCATTTATAAAGGAAATTATCGTATGCCAAGATGGATTTATATGGAAATTGAATTTAACTCCAGATGACGAGTTAAAGATGCAAGTGGACGGAAGAACAAACAATTATACAGTAACCCAAACAGAACTTTCCTCTGATATGACACAGCAGCACAGGCAGCTATCGCTGAGATGAACAACAAATAATATATAGAAATACAGTTTGGAGCAGACGCGAGGGCGTCTGCTCTTTTTTGGTTCTTTGTCAAGTTTTGGGGTGGGTTGATTTTTCAGCTCACTTTTTATTTTACAAAATGTTTTAATAAATAATATCACCTTACAACTCATCTTAAAAAACAATTCTTAAATGAATCTCAATATTTTTTTATCGAATAACAATATATTTTTATTGCTAAACATTAAATTATATGTTATCATGTTCCCAGTATTAATGAATTTTTTACAGCTTGTAAATATCTATATGTAAAGTAGGAGGTTGTGATGAATTGGACACAAAATAAAAGTATAGCTTTATCTAAGGTATGTGTATTTGTTTTTGCCATATTGGGTATACTGCTTAATATTTACATACACCATGATATAAAATTTATTATCTTAAGGCGCATTTATATTCCTCTTTCCAAGGAAGAACTTATCGGAAAGTATATCATTTTCAGTATGATTGCTGTTTACATACTTGATATACTTGCCTATACCGCACTGTTTCTCCTATATAAGCTCTTATGTAATATACATAAGTCTAAAGTATTTATAGCAGAAAATGTCAAGTATCTTAGAATGCTTTCATGGTGCTGTTTTATTGTCTCATTTGTATGCTTTATTTTAACATTTTTCTATCTACCTTTTGTATTACTTGTTACAGGCTCTGCATTTATGGCTCTTATACTGAGAGTAGTTAAGAATGTCTTTACAGAGGCTATAGAAATAAAGCAAGAAAATGAGTATACCATATAAGGAGAAAAGTTATGATTATGGTAAATATAGATGTGGTAATGGCAAAAAGGAAGATGTCTACCGGAGAGCTTGCCGAGCGAATAGGTATCACAGCTGCCAATTTGTCCATTCTTAAAAATAATAAAGCCAAGGCGGTACGATTCTCCACTTTGGAGGCTATATGCAGAGAACTTAACTGCCAAGTGGCAGATATACTGGAATACATACCTGACGAAAACTAAAGGAGGTCTTTAACATGAGCGAAAATTTATCAGATAATTATACAGCTATAAATTCAGATAATGATATAACTGCAAATGCAAACAATAATGTATCTGACAGTTCAAACAACACTGCAAGTGCAGGCAATAATATAGCTGACGGTTCAAACAACACTGCAAGTGCAGGCAATAATATAGCTGACAGTTCAAACAATACTGCAAGTACTCCCACAGTCGGCATTAATATGGAGTCTGAAACTTCAAATAAGACTCCAATAAAAAAAGAGCCTAAATATAAGTTTGAAACGTTAGATATAGTAATGCTGCCCGTTGTATTTATACTCGCATTTTTATGCATAAAATATTATAACTTAAATACAGGTATGGTAACTTTAGGTTTGGGAGCTACCTTATACATAGTACTTTATGTTATCTCAGTGCTTGCATATGCTAAATTAAAGGCTGTTAAGTTCAATAGTGAAAGTATTATTTTATCGGTACTTATGATACTTTTAGCCATAAGCTTTACTGTTTTTTATAACTATTCCCTTAATATATTTATGCAAATAGCTATGAATTTTATGCTTATTTACCTTCCTGTAACGGTATTTAACAAGCTTATAAAAAGCGAAACTTCAGCGCTTATATTATATGACTATATCAATGCACTTGTATTTATTCCTATACATAATGCTACTTCTTTTTGGATTTGCATGTTTTCAAAGAGGGGAAAAAGCACTTCAAGTACAAAAACTAAGTACTTTTTGCATATTTTTCTCGGACTTTTGATTGGTACTCCGTTTATAATGATTGTCATTTTCCTGCTTTCAAGTGCAGATGCTACTTTTAAAAATATTTTTGACCATTTATTCAACTTCGATATCAATGTTCCTGAAAATATAGGAACTCTTATATGGTCACTACCTATGGCAACCTACCTGTACGCACTTATCTACGGAAGTTCCATGGAGGATAATTCAAAGTCCTTTAATATAGATAAGTTTAATAAAACCATGGATAATGCAGCTTTCATACCAAGACTTAGTTTATATACCGTTAATGCAGTTATTTGCTGCTTTTATATTCTTTTTATAGGAATACAGGCTATATATTTTATAGATATTTTAGGCGGTTCTTTGCCGGCTGATTTTACCTATTCAGAATATGCAAGAAGAGGATTTTTTGAACTTCTGGCTGTTGCCTTAATCAATATAGTATTTATTGCGGTAGCTAAAATTTTTTCAGTTAAAAATGAAAATAATAAGTATTTGCGTATTCATATAATCCTAAATTCAATATTAACATTGGCACTTATATCGGTTGACTTTGCCAAGATGTATCTGTATATAAGCACTTATGGACTTACAACACTGCGCATAATTCCAAGTGTATTTATGATTTTCTTATGTTTTGTATTTGCCTTTATCATAATGGGAGAATTTAAGAAGAGCTTTCCTGTTACCAAATTAAGTTTCTATGCAGGAAATATACTTTTTGTACTTCTTTGTCTTGCCAATATAGACGCAGTGGTTGTCGGGTATAATCTTAATGCCTATATGAACGGTAATCTGCCATACTATGATATATATGATCTTAGGGAAAGTGATATGGCTGCAATGCCTGTTATTTACAAGGCTTGGAAAAACAGTTCCGATAAAGAACTTAAAGATAAGCTACACTTCTGCGCAGAAGGTATCATGGGGTATTATTCTTTTGATATAGATGAACCTATCAGTTATAATTACTCCAGAAATAAGGCTTTCGAAATAAAAAAATATATGAATCTAAATTAAGGTTCTTTGTCAAGTGTTGGGGTGGGTTGATTTTTCAGCACACTTTTTATATTTGAATTTTTTGAACTTAGCATTTTACCTGGCATTATATATTTAAAGCCTGATAAATATTTTTTTGCACAACAAAAAGACCTCGTCCCCAGACATTTTTTAAGCCGTCACCATTAAAATTCTATTCCTAAAATATGTAAAGTTACGTACACCATAAGATACTCTTTTAAGTACCTTTATCTTGTTATTAAACCCTTCTGTAGGCCCATTTGATATATGTCGATACTTAAGTGGATTTAGGATGTATTTGTAATTATTTCTAAATGCTGTGATTGCCGCATTAAACTCTTTTATGCCGGAACTTTCCACTTCAAGCAGCCATTCGCGAAGTAGCACTCGTTGCTTTGAGTATGATTTTTCATCAAGTAGCTTAATAAACAACTCTTTTATGAAGTGTGCTTTCCTTCTCCAGAGCCCAATATACCTGCCTTATAAAGTGGTACCTGTCAACAACTATCTTAGCATTTGGAAAGTATGTTTTAGCTATATCTATGAAAGTCTTATTCATATCACATGAGAAATATTTTACATTCATGCGTTTTGACTTATCAAGAGACTTAAAGTATTCAACCAAATATGCACTCTTTATTGAGTAGAGTATATCAAGAACTTTGTGTTTTATAGGATTCACAACAATAGTTTGATACTTTTCGGTTCCGGCATTCCCTTTAAACTCATCTATTGATATAGCTTCCCCAATTCTATCAGATGAATTGTTAAGTGTACCAAGTATCTTATATACAGTGTGAGTAGAAACATTAGCTTTGTCGGATGCCTCTGCAATAGTTATTGTACTACGGAAAGAATGAGCAATGAACTTGGTCAGCCTTTCTTAATAAAAAATTCAATACGATTGTAATGAGGACTAGACACAAGAAATTCATGTTTAAATTTGGTAAAATTTGAAGTAAATGTTCAGAATATCTGAACAAGAACAAAGAACCGGTTTGGAATATCCGAAAAGTAGAGCAAATCTACTTTACAGGTGCTTCCATTCTATTTTGTACTATTTGGTAATCAAAAAACAATTTTTTGTTTTGAGCATTTACATATAGAATAAAATATGGCATTATTATTTCAAATCAAAAACTAAATATTTGATTTGAAATAAAGGAGATAACTGTATGCATCAAATAATGTTAAAAATGAAATTGGCAAATCCTAATCCGACAGGTTCTTTAAAGGATCATTTGAAATTCCTTAAAGCCAAACTTGATGAAATGAACTCTCTTGAGAGTAATTATAATCAAAAAAAGGTGACAGTAGTTGAACCGTTTGAAAATGACGACACAGTTGTTTTAAAAGTAGAAACTGAACTTGAATTAAGTTCACCTGGTAGAGCATTTACAGGACTTTCAAGATCATTATTAAATGAAAATTCAAATGAATATGACAGTTTTTTTAAAGAAAATTTATGGCATGGAAGATTGTTCTCATTTGAAAGAATATATAAAGACTATAAAGTGATTGATAATATTTCAGACACGGATTTTTTGGTTAGAGTATTAGTATTAATACAAAAACCTAAAAGTCTTTTAACACAAACAGAAAGAAATATTCTGTCACAAATGAAAATACTTGCAGCTAATTTAACAAATGATTTTTCAAAAGGAGAAAAGGAATGATTACTTTAAATTCAAATGAAATGAAAGTATATGGAATGATTATAAATTATATAATTCCGGGTCTAGCTCCGGGTAATTATATGGCAAGAGATTTCTTTGGCAATACTCTGGCGATTCCAAGAGTAGTACGCCGTATCTGTGAAGAAGTGAAGGCAGGAAATTTATCTAAAGTATCATTGATTGGGAGAAAATCATCGGACGGGTATAAAATAAAATAGGTGCTTTGAAAATAGAAAGAATGCTGACTCAAAATCAAATATTGGAAGATATTCTTTTTGATTTATTTCCAAATAGTATGTATTATTGTTGATGTAGTTCCTTTGGCATTAACTCGTTATGGAGAGTAAGGTTTATTTGGGTGGGACTATTAGCAAGAATTTGATTGGAGGAGTGGTTAATGCAAAATTGGGAAATGAATCCGGTAGTGATAAAAAATGATCGATATAAAAGCGCTGAAATAGCATATATGGAAATACAGAAATACTGTAAAGTTAAGGGATATATGTTTTTTCCTGATATGACAGAAGAAGAATTTGTTAATCTTACTAAGATTATGTTTAAAGTGCCGGGATGGTTAGTTCCGTTGGATAGAAAAGAAGAGTTTATTTTAGATAGTAAACTTGGAAAATATCGTGATAAATGGAAAGATTGTTATTTAATCTTAGGTGTTTTTCATGCCTTTGAGGACGATGGGAAATGGTACTTCTCTGTTAATATAGATGGAAAAAACATGGGAATGCCGGCATATAAAAAGCTTGAAAAATAAGATTTGATGCGTCTTGCTTAGTATTGTTTCGTTAATTCCGACAGTAGAACTTTTCGTACAGATTTAAATGTGCGTATATTATCATACCGGAATTCCGTCGTTTCTCTCAAAATCTAGTTTTAGGTGTACAAGAGCGTGCAGCTTTGAAAGAGAATGTCGATTTCAGCCTGTGTTAAGTAGAGGAAATTAAGATTGCTAATGTGAACCGGCTTTTTGGTTGTCATCGCTAGAGATATCAATTTATGGGACTCTCATATGAAAGAACACTGTCATATGCCAGGTCTTCAGAGATGGTTAAACTGCCATAAAGATATGAAAATACATGAGAGGTTGTCTTTAACTTAGAGCATGGTGATATAACCCTTGTATAAATAAGCTGTGTAATTAATTCAAATAAAGAGAACTGAAAACGCATTTGAGAAGCAAGTATATCAATAGTTTTATTAACATAAAGAAAATACTTTATATTGTTTAGTTGAAAATATTTTGTTTTTATATTATGGTGATCTTGCTACATTGACAAGTAACGACAATGTAGTTACAATAATGGTATAAGAATGGAGGTAGTACATATGGAGAAATCGGCAACATTGAACTTAAGAGTAAGTCCGACACTGAAAAAAGATGCGGAGTCTGTGCTGGGACGCCTGGGTGTACCTATGTCTATAGCTGTAGATATGTTCCTTAACCAAGTTGTATTGACCGGAGGGATTCCTTTTGCCATAACTTTACCAAGTGCACCTGAGAGTATTGATATGACTAAAATGAGCACAGATGAGATTCATGATAAGATACAAAAAGGCTATGAGTCTTATAAAGCAGGCAGAACACAGAATGCGGCTAAGGCTTTTGAAAAATTTAGAGAGAGTCATAATTGATGGTAAAACATATGGTTGATATTACGGATGAAGCAATTTTGTATCTATGTTATGTATAAGCGAATAGCTTAGAACTGACAGAGTGGCGCTTATTGATATTTAGAACAATAAGTAGCGATAACTTATAGTTTTGGATATCTAAAAATTATTGATATTTTGAAGAAAGGTGGGAATATAATGGTGGATAAAATAGAAAAGAATAAACTTACTATACCAATTTATCTTAACACTAAGGTTGTGTTTGATATGTTGGCAACAATTGAGGATGGTTTTGCAGAGGTTAAGAATGTTCAAACTTCAAAAAACAAAAATCGAGATGAAGATATAGAAGCAAATATAGGTACTAATAATCTGTTCGCATTTTTAAATGTAGGAATTAGAGGAAATCATAAAAGCAACTCAAGTAATGGAGAGACTGTTGTTGAGGAAAGAACGCATACGCCTGTTTCCTTGTTTCAACAGCTAAAGGGTAAATTAGATAATGCTAAATTAATTAACAGAGATATTACAAGATTAAGTATTGGTGATTTTGTAGAAGTACAAGGAACTCTAAAAAATAATCCTGTTATTGATATGTTGTCGTCTCTAAAGGAACTTATGACGTTAGTAAATTTATTTGCAGATAACAAAAATCAAAGCAAAAAAACCAAGTTGATGTCAGATAACAGGCTTAGTGCGCAAATAGATGCTCTCATTAAAGGACTGCAAGCAGATGGAAAGAAAGATATAATTTGTGAGGCAGATGGAATGAACGTTGTCCTTTTGACAGATGAAAATTATTTTCTAAATAATAACATGAGTGAAGTTACAGATGGAAACTACAAAATATTAGGTAAGGTTATACAAATATGTATAGAGGAGGGAGAGATAAGCCTACTTAGAAACACTGTATTTTCTAAACTTAAACTGGATAGAATGAATGAATTTAAAGATTTGTTTTCTGATCCATCATTGAGTCAGTTTGTTGGTGACGATGGTCTTGAAACAGTCATATATAAGCCGGTTATTATGGTTATTCCAATTGCGATATATATTTAATTTTTTATCTACAAGTGCGTGATTATTTTATACAATACTTTACGAAGCTTGTTTTGAAGATTCTCATAGAACAAGTTATGTAATTAGCTGGTTTACATAGTTATGACTAAATGAAATTTACGAAGATAAATCGAAATTTGATGAACTACAATTTCAAAAATAGTAATTGATTCCCCTGTGTACCCGAAATTTCGGGTAGAATATTCATAAAGTTGAGTTATAATATTGTAAGGTATTGTTGAAAACGAAAGAGGAAGATAAGATGTATAAATCAATAGATTTATTTGCAGGTATAGGGGGGATAAGACTCGGCTTTGAACAGGCATTTAAAGGCGATATTAAAACAGTTTTTGTAAGTGAGTGGGATAAGAAAGCGGTTGAAACTTACAAAGCAAATTATAATGACGGTATAGATGTGGTAGGAGATATTACAAAAGTTGATGAGAAGGATATACCGTCCCATGACATATTACTTGCAGGGTTTCCTTGTCAAGCCTTTTTTCTTGCAGGTCAGAAGAGAGGCTTTGAAGATGCAAGAGGAACTCTTTTTTTGATGTCGCAAGGATTGTAAAGTACCATAAACCTAAAGTTGTATTCTGTGAGAATGTGAAGAATCTTGTTAACCATGACAGAGGTCGTACATTTGATGTTATAAAATCTGTTGTAGAGGATTTGGGATATAAAGTGTTCTATAAAGTCCTAAACAGTAAAAACTTCGGTGTTCCGCAAAACAGAGAGAGGATATATATAGTCGGATTCAGAAACGATATAGCACCGGAAGATTTTATATTTCATGAGAAAACGGATGATACCAAGGTGATAAAAGATATAATGGAAGAACATGAAGTATCACCTAAATATTATATATCCACTATTTATCTGGATTCATTGAAAAGACATAAGGCAAGACATGCTTCCAAGGGGAACGGATTCGGATATGAAATCAGAGAATTGGACTCTGTAGCAGGAGCTATTGTTTGTGGCGGTATGGGAAGAGAAAGAAACTTGATAATTGACGATCGTTTAACCGACTTTACTCCCGTAACGCATATAAAAGGCAGTGTCAACAAAGAATATATCCGCAAGATGACACCGAGAGAGTGGGCGAGAATTCAGGGATTCCCCGATAATTTTAAGTTTGTAGTTGCCGATACACATTTATATAAGAAATTCGGAAATTCAGTTACAGTACCTGTGATACGTGCAATTGCCGAAAAGATAAAGGCACAACTTGAAAAAGAAAATACGAAAACTAAGAAAAGCGAAGAAAAATTGAACAATTGGCTTTTACATGGAGGTAAATATGTTTAAGGGTAATAGGTGGGAATGGTCTGAAGTATATGTCCTTTTAAGACTTTTGGCTGACGTAAAAGTGTATGCTGCGGACAGTGAATTGAATAAGCCAGAGGATGATTATTTTCCTATTATTAAAATAATCAGAGAAGAAACCAAGGGCGAGATCAAAGAATATACCGCCGGAGAAATGGTATCTATTTATATTAACGGAGTAAAAGTGAAGGAATTACCTGCGTCAGAGTTTGAATCTGAGTCAGTAAATCGGTTGAATGAGATTAACAGCAAAGATTCAATGGGTGCTTTTCATGTAGAAAACACGCAGAGCCTTAAGGATAAAGTTTTGTGTTATAAGCTTTTCGCGCCTGTAGGTAGTGATATTGAGGTACAAATAATTGATACAAATACAGTATATAGACCCACTCTAGGATTTTTGGTAAAATCTGAATTGTATTCATCTCCGACTTTGTTGAATGCAGGAAAAACTACAAACTTTATTTATAAAATAGTACATAATTATCCTTATTTGATAAGAGAAGCGAATGAGATATACAAGGTGTCAGGCGGCAAAAATCATACAGATGTCAGAGGGCGTATAAGTAAGATAATTAAGGAAAACGGAACTCTTGAATACCGAAAGATGAACAATCAGGTTTTTGAGGATAATTTGGTACTTATCGACAGTAATATGGATAGAATTATTGCCGAGACCCTTTTATATTTTTATAAAGACGGAATCAGTAACTGTAATGAGATGGTTGAAAAACTTGAACAGGAAAATCCTATGAACTACGGTAATGTAAATGCCTATAAATATAAGTTCAAAAAGTTTTTGACGGCCGTAGCATTGGGAATGAAACCTGCTACGGTATGGGACGGTCTGGATGAGGCTACAGGTGGATATATTGTAGTTACAAAGGAAGGTAATATTCTTGCATATCATATATACAACAGAAATTACTTTGAAGAATATTTGTTAAGTAATACAAAGTATGAAACCGCATCCACATCAAGACATGATTTCGGGGAAGTGTACAGTGAAAACGGAGAAGACTTTATAAAACTTAATTTGCAGGTGAGATTCAGATAGTGAAGAAGAGTAAGCCGATGACCAGAAGTGAAAATATGGCAAGAGTTAAAAGTAAGAATACAAAACCGGAAGTTTATTTGAGGAAGCTTTTGTGGCACAGGGGGTTCAGATACAGATTAAATTATAAGAGCTTACCCGGAAGTCCCGATATCTATATTCCTAAATACAAGGCTGCCATATTTGTAAACGGGTGCTTTTGGCACATGCATGAAAATTGCAGGTATGCATCCATTCCTAAGAATAATCACGATTTTTGGAAAAACAAGTTGGAGGGGAACGTTCAAAGAGATAAGCAAAATTACATCAAACTTGAGAGCATGGGCATTAATGTTATAGTGGTGTGGGGATGTGAAATCAAACAGATGATGAAGGATAAGATGATAGAAAGGGAAAAGACGGATTATCTCGCCAATTATATTTTTTCTACGCCAAACTCCAAATAATGGCGAGATTTTTCTCGCCGGTATTTATTTTTCATAGCCAAATATGTTATAATGGCGAGAAAAGGGAGGCGATGTTTTGAGAGAATTCAATTATTTAAAGCTTATGAAATTGTCTTTGCCTGTAAATATATATCATACAATTGCAAAAATTCACGAATATAAGGGGAAGCTGGAACTTTATGTAAAAAATTATCCTGATGTTTTGGATAAGATGATTGATGTAGCTAAAATACAAAGTACGAAGTCTTCAAATGCAATTGAGGGGATTTATACAAATGATGCAAGACTTAACGAACTGATGAATAAAAAGGCAGAACCCGGAAACAGGAATGAGGAGGAGATTGCAGGATATAGACATGTACTTGACATTATTCATGAAAATTATGCATATATAGAATTTAATAAAAATGATATTTTAACTCTCCATAATCAGTTGTATTCATACTCATATGTAAACTATAAAGGGAAATTTAAGACTCTTGACAATACTATTATGGAAATAGATGCACTAGGCAACAGGAAAGTGAGATTTCAATCAGTA
Organism: uncultured Lachnoanaerobaculum sp.; assembly: GCF_938015485.1. Taxonomy (GTDB): domain Bacteria; phylum Bacillota; class Clostridia; order Lachnospirales; family Lachnospiraceae; genus Lachnoanaerobaculum. The sequence continues at coordinate 17,144 of NZ_CALLVU010000144.1, forward strand.
AACAGTTTTGAAACGGAAATGTATTTTGATAAAATGGTTGAAGCTTATAAGAAAGCGGTAAAAGAAAATATTCCGGCATTGATTCTAATACCTGTGCTTATACATGATTTTTTATGTATTCATCCTTTTGATGACGGTAATGTAAGAATGAGCAGATTACTGACATTACTTTTACTTTATAAGTTCGATTACTTTGTTGGAAGGTATATAAGTATAGAGATGCTGATTGAAGAGAGTAAAGAGTCTTATTATGAAGAGTTGCAAAGATCAAGCGAAAATTGGCATACAGGAGAAAATGATGAAATCCCGTTTATAAGATATATGCTGGGAGTTTTATTAAAAGCGTATAAAGAATGTGATGACAGATTTAACCTGATAGGAAATGAAAAATTGACATCACCGGAAAGAGTATTATCTGTTATTCAAAAGTCATTAGAGCCACTTTCTAAAAAAGATATTATGATACTTTGTCCTGATATATCTCAAAGGACCATAGAACGTGCTTTAAAGGAATTATATGATAATAGTAAAATAAAACAGGTAGGTAACGGGCGCTCAACAAAATATATTAGGGTTTAGATTAATTGTTATTTAGTTAACTGAAAATGTTATATTTTTTAGAAAAAACTCTATAATAAGATAAACCAAATTAGAATAAAAATATGGAGTACTATAATGGATTTACAAAAAAGATATGAAGAATTGTCACAACAAAACTTCCCTGACAGCGAAAGAATAAAATTTATTGCTGATTTAGGTAACAGTGAAGATATCGAGTTGCACTATAGGCTGATTTGTAAAGACCGTGATGAGGGTACGAACTTAAATCTCTCAGGCAGTTTTTATAAACATGATAAAGAAGGCCCGGAGTTTCTGTTTGAAGTTTTGGATAATGAAAAAGACGAGAGTTTAAAAGTATTTGCCGCATACCTTATGGCCGAAACTCTTTCAAAACTGAGACATAGAGATTTTTATTTAGAGTTTTGCAACAGGCTTATTCCGGTTATGACTTCAATTATAGAAACAAAAGATACTTTACTTCGCCAAAAGATTATTATAGCTCTCGGATGGATAGGCTCTTTAGATGAGATTGATATTTTGACAAAGCAAATGTCGGAAGATAAAGACAGCCTTTGTAGAGCATGGTCGGCATCAAGCCTTATGCAACTGTCATTTCACGGGGTTGATAAGAAAGCGATTCAGGAAAAGACAAAGTCATGCTTTGCGTCTGTGATTGAGGCGGAGACAGATTTATATGCCTGTGGTGTTATGATAGAGGCGGCACAGGTTTTATTTGGAAAGAAATGGATAAGTCAATCGGCTGTGGAAGATGTGGATGTTGAGAAAATAGAAAAGGCAAGGAAGTCTGCGGTAAGGTTTTTGAATAAATAGTAAACCGGAGATAAAAATTGCACATTAATAGACGTGATATTACAAATTAAATTTGACGAAATCTTATTTTTTCTGTATAATACCTTTCGTCTTTACAGACAGTGACTTTAAAGGGCGGCATAAGCTACCCTTTTCTTTATGTTTTATGAGAAGGAGGGATATTTATTAAAAGGATAGGAAGATTAGGAATAGTATTTGCGCTGTTGTTTACAATTCTGATTGCAACAGGGTGTTCAAAGGAAGTGGAAAAAAACAATATTCATCTGGCGACAGGAGGAACCGGAGGTACATATTTTGCCTACGGTAATGCGCTGAAGGATGTGGCAAAGCAGGACAGCAATATTGATATGAGCGTTCAGATGAGTGCTGGTTCGGCAGCCAATATCAGACTTATTGAGAACAATATAGTGGATATGGCGATAGTGCAAAATGATACACTTACAGATGCTTTTAACGGCAAAGGAGAGTTTGAAGGTAATCCGATAAAGAAGACCAAGGCGGTAGCCGGGCTTTATACTGAGAACTATCAGATAGTGGTCAATAAAAAGCTGCAGTTGAAGTCGGTTGAAGACCTTAAGGGACTTAGGGTTTCAGTAGGTGAAGAAGGCTCAGGTGTATTAAAGAATGCAAAGAATATATTGAAAGCTTACGGACTTACCGTGAACGATATTGATGTAAGATATCTTTCATTTGACGATGCGGCAACAGCCTTAAAAAACGGTGAGATAGACGCGTTCTTCGTTACTGCGGCTACACCGACAAAGGCGATTACGGAGCTTGCAGATGCCAATGTACCTATAGATATACTTTCACTGGACGACAGAGCAGTGAGATTTTTGGAAAACAGCTATGACGGTTACAGTGTTACAACCATAAAATCAGGAACATATAAGGGTATCAACAAGGATATCACAACTGTAGGTGTGATGGCGGTCCTTGTGGCGAATGAAAATGTAAGTGCAAATCATATTGATGCAATTTTAAATTTACTTAAGACTCACCATGACAGCTTTAATAAGATTTCAGGTGATTCTTTGAATATATTTGATGAAAGCACATTAAACAGCATTGATGCTCCTTTCCATAAGGCGGCTGCAAAGTGGTACAGTGACAACGGTATAACCGGAGTGAAGCCTGAGATTAAGGCCGATACTTCAGCCAGAAAGACCTTAAACCTTGATATGTACCAGACTGTGGCGGTGGCCGTACTGGCACTGTTTATAGGTGTGTTGCTGAAAGAGAGAATAAAATTCCTTACAACATTCTGTATACCTGCACCTGTGGTGGGAGGAATGATATTTGCCGTAATATTCTGCGTACTTTATGCATCCGGTATTATGGAAATAAACTTTGATGAAACGTTGAGAAATGTTTGCATGGTAATGTTCTTTACCTCCGTAGGTTTTCAGGCAAATATGAAGGTGTTAAAGAGCGGTGGAAAGGGAACGTTTATCTTCCTTATTTTGGTACTTTTACTTATAATACTGCAGAATACTTTGGCTGTGGGACTTTCAAAGGCAATCGGAATAAGTCCTCTTATAGGTATGTGTACAGGTTCAATACCTATGATCGGAGGACATGGTACGGCAGGAGCATTCGGACCTTTGCTTGAAGATATGAATGTTGAAGGTGCGACCACACTTGCTACGGCTGCGGCTACATTCGGACTTGTAGCAGGTTCACTGATGGGAGGACCGCTTGCAAACAGTCTGATAAAAAAGAAGAATCTTACAGATACCGCAGTATATGAAGATGACAGTATGCTTGTGGAAGAGGAAATAAAGCATAGAAGAGAAGTTTCCATGTACGCTCCGGCGGTATATCAGCTTACACTTGCAATGGGTATAGGAACAGTCATATCATTTGTACTTTCAAAAACCGGTATGACATTCCCTGTATATATAGGCTCTATGATAGTTGCGGCTATAATGAGAAATATCAGTGAGTATACAGACAGCTTCAGAATACATATGGGTGAGATAAATGACCTTGGAAGTATCTGCCTTTCATTATTCTTAGGTGTGGCGATGATTACACTTAAGCTTTGGCAGTTGGCTGCACTTGCTCTGCCGTTGTTTATATTGTTGGCAGGACAGACAGTACTTATGTTTGTATTTGCAAGATTTATCGTATTTAAGTGTATGGGCAGTGACTATGACGCGGCGGTGCTTGCGGCAGGAACCTGCGGATTCGGTATGGGTGCGACTCCGAACGCAATGGCAAATATGCAGGCTGTAACCGAGAAGTATTTACCTTCAGTAAAGGCATTCTTACTTGTTCCGATAGTCGGAAGTATGTTTGCAGACTTTTTGAACAGTCTTACAATTACATTCTTTATAAATTTCTTAAGCTGATTTTAGGCTCCCGATGGGGAGCCGATGCCGTCAGAGACTGTGACGGTACGGATATGCCTAAGGAGATAGGAGAGCTTGACGTAAAAATTTATGCCACATATTATACAGCCGGAAAAGATAATGCATGGGCAAAGAAAAATCATGATGAAGTGCAGCAGATTTATGTGATGACTGATTTTCACATGTAAGATGACAGTGTTCTTAGAATCAATCTGATGGAGGTACTGCATAAGGGCTCGTTGAAAGTAGGTGACCATGTCGATATAAAGAGATGGTTGGAAGTCATGTACAGGACTTTAGGCAGGTTGCTTGAAAGCGAGGAATGGCATTATGAAGACGGTGAAGTGTCATTAAGGCAAAGAAATATCGCCGGTATACGGTAAGCTTTCCGGCATATATTATATGGGATCTTGTACATATGTACAATGCGGTCTTGCTCCAAACGAGATAAAATGGTTTGAAAAGGAAGAGTCATAACCTTGACAGGGCAAGGACTCAAATGAAGTTGATTTCGGATATGGATAAGATGAAAAAGATTGTAGAAAAATATATTCAGTAACAGGTCTGTATCGGATAGGATTGAAGATGTTTGATAAAAAAATTTATTTATGTGGATTTATGGCAAGCGGAAAGACTACAGTCGGCAAGGCTTTGTCAAAAAAATTAAATATTGATTATATTGATACCGATGAGCTTTTGGTAGAGACTTACGGTCTTGGTATTCCGGATATATTTGAAAAATACGGTGAGGAGTACTTTAGAGATCTTGAACATGATATTGCCAAAAAGACTGCGGATATGAAGTGTAAAGTGGTATCAACAGGCGGCGGAATGCTTACCTTTGACAGAAACGGAGAAATCTTAAAAAAGAGCGGTATTATCATATGTCTTGTAAGAGATTTTGATGTAATATATCAGGAGATAAAGTCGGATAAGAGAAGGCCTTTGGCGCAGACGAAGACCAAGGACGAGTTAAGAGATATGTATGAGAAAAGGATCTCAAAGTATCAAAAGTATGCGGACTATACTGTAGTCAATTCAGGAAGTATAGACGACTGTGTAAAAAAAATAATATCAATTATTGACGAGAATTAAAACCCGGTATATACTATTACGAAAGTATGTTCGAATACTTTGGTAGTAATGGAGATTTTAATGGAAACTAAATATATAAAGATAAGAGGTGCCAATGAGCACAATTTGAAAAATATATCGGTAGACATACCGAGAGGAGAATTGGTGGTTTTGACAGGGCTTTCCGGATCGGGAAAGTCCTCTTTGGCGTTCGATACCATCTATGCCGAAGGTCAAAGAAGATATATGGAGTCGATGTCCTCGTATGCGAGGATGTTTTTGGGACAGATGGAAAAGCCGGATGTGGAGAGTATTGAGGGACTTTCTCCTGCAATATCCATAGACCAAAAGTCAACCAACAGAAACCCGAGGTCTACTGTAGGAACCGTTACGGAGATATATGATTATCTAAGACTCTTGTATGCAAGAATCGGGATACCGCATTGTCCGAACTGCGGTAAGGAGATATATAAGCAAAGCATTGACCAGATGGTGGACAGAGTAACGGAGCTTCCCGAAAAGACAAAGTTTATGATACTTGCACCTGTGGTAAAGGGTAAAAAGGGAAGACATGAAAAGGTGCTTGAAAGTGCAAAAAAGTCAGGATATGTGCGTGCATTGATTGACGGAAATATGTACGAACTGAGTGAGGAGATCAGCTTAGAGAAAAATATAAAGCACAGTATAGACATTGTAATAGACAGGCTTTCTGTAAAGGAAAATATAGAAAAGAGACTTACGGATTCACTTGAAGCCGCATTAAACCTTGGAGGAGGCTCCGCCACAATTGATGTGATAGGAGGAGAACCTATCAAGTTTTCACAAAACTTTGCCTGCCCCGACTGCGGTATTTCTATTGATGAAGTGGAGCCCAGGACATTCTCATTCAACAATCCTTTCGGCGCCTGCCCGGACTGTGCAGGTCTTGGCTACACTATGGAATTTGATGAGGACCTTATGATTCCCGATAAGTCACTTTCTATAAATCAGGGAGCAATAGTGGTGCTGGGATGGCAAAGCAGTAATGATAAAAAAAGCTTT
>NZ_CALLVU010000145.1 GCF_938015485.1 uncultured Lachnoanaerobaculum sp.
TTATTACTACAACTATGCATATTGAAAATAAACCTGTACAAGAGTACAAAGGTATCGTATTTGGCGAGGTCGTAGAAGGCCGTAACTTTGTAAAAGATTTCATGTCTGGCATTCGTGATATTGTTGGTGGTCGTAGCGGTAGCTATGAAGATTCCTTAATGAGTGCACGCCAAGCAGCAATCGATGAAATGGCAAAACGAGCTAGCAAAATCGGCGCTAACGCCGTTATTGGCGTATCATTCCAATACAGCACCGTAGGGGCACAAAATGGCATGCTTATGGTGACATGTAATGGGACGGCCGTTGTAATTTAATCAAAATTAATAGGATAAGTAGTGTCTCCTCACTCCATTGGCTATACGGCCTAAAGGCCTACCCAAAAGTCGTTCGAAAACACTACTTATCCTATTTTGCTTAAAATTTCCACCGGCCGGGTCTGACTACGCCCTTTGGGCTCCGCAGGGCCAAAGTCGCATAGAAGTCATGCTCAGCTTTTCTTATTAAATACAATAGTCTAAATGAAAAAAGTCGTTCGGAAACACTACTTATCCTATTTTGCTTATAACTATCATAGGCTGGGAAAATGAGAAAAAGGCAGCAGATCACAAAATCTGCTGCCTTTTTGGTATGTAATAATTGGGCTCTTAAAAAATAGAACAGGCGTGTACTAATTTTAGGAAGGTATATATAGTGTCCTAAAAAAATAGAACAGGTGTGTACTAATTTAAGAAAGGTATGTATTATATAAGTTAAATAATGATTGTTTTGTCACTAATAGAGTCATAGGTGATTAATAGGAGCATGGGTGACTATTAGTCACCTATATATCAAATTTATATTCAATTATTAAAGAAAATATATGCTATACTCTAGTTGTTACTTCTCCATTCTGGTAACAGAAAGGAGGTGAATACATTGACAGAATTATTTATTTCCCTAATAGTATCTATCATAGCAGGTATAATTTGTCACTATATTTGCAAGTGGCTAGATAGATGCTTTCGTAAGTAACTAGCACATATAAAAACAGCAGGGCTGCCACCCTGCTGTTTTTTCTTTGTTGCGTGAATACATTGCAACTTATTTATTTCCCTTGTCAAATTTATATTAACATTATCAGAATTAGTAGTCAATCAATTATTAGATTATAATAGATATCTATTATATATTACTTATTTAAACCAATAATTGATAATGTTCTTTTGCATTGTCTACCATCAAAATATTTTTCCAGCACTTTGTGAAAGATTGAACCGTCCTCAGATATACATGAGAACAATGTCATACAAGACTTAAGCTTAATATCATCCGGCTTTCCAAATATTGCTACTGCATTATTCTCTTCAAGCTCTAAAAGAGCCATACTGATTTTTTTAAGATTTTCACCAAGATATGGATCATTTATAAAAGCTCTTGCTTCATTCAAATCTTTTATTCCATAATATTGAGATGTTGAGCTTTTGCCCAGACCCTGTATCTGTGGAAAAATATACCACATCCAGTGAGACATCTTCCTTCCATTCTTAATTTCTTTAAAAGCTGTTTTAAAATCTTGTTCCTGTGCCTTTGTAAATCTTGATAAGTCCATAAATCATTTAACCAATTGCCTTTCTATAAAAATCTAACTACTTGATATCCATATTGTATCCGCAAGTCTTATATAGTCAATATTACCTATTTATTCTTATCAATAATTACTTAGTATTAAAGTTACAATTCCGTCAATAGGTAATATTTTTTCAAACTCGGTCATTGGAGCATCCAAAATAGGATCTGATAAGTATATATATTCTGAATAATTCGGTTCAGGATATGCAATAACCCAAGCTTTTATATATCTGATTTCAGTATCTATATATCCAACTTCCATAAGAAGATTCATAACCTCCCTAAATGTATGTGTTCCCTCAAAAACTATATTATGACAAAAATCTTCAAATTTAAGTTTAAGAGATACAGGATGATTGAATACCGGATGATCTATAAGTTCATACATATGATGTCCCCAGCCACCCTCTGCATAATATAAAAATCCGGGAATATGGTATGCAAAGCAAAGAGAATCCGGACTCTCTATTCCCTCACAACATAATTCACTTGTATCTAACACAAAGTGTGGAGGGCTATATTGATAAACCGTCACAGTGTCCATTCCAAAAGGTTCATAATAACCAAACTTGTCAAATGCATATCCAAGCAATTCACTTACTGTTTTGTTATCATCAAATTCCAAAGGTTCCTCTCCAAAAAAAATATATGTTCTAATCATTTTATTAACCCACCTAATTATATACCTCTCTTCAAACAAAGACATTATACTGTTATCTCATTGGAAATACACTTATTATATGACAATCTGTTATACTGTCAACTACACTTAGGTCGTAGAGATATGTAACAGTACAATTATATCTGACATCATCTCCTGTAAGGAATAGGTATGTAAAGTCAATAGCCCACTTTTTGTTGATTCCGTAAGATTTAAAGTTTTAATTTATAATATTTTCAAATTAACATTTACTCATCAGTTTTTTCAAGAAATCCACAATATCATCACGCTCAGTAAAATTCTTAGACAGCGATAACCAAAAATCTAACTGTTCAGCTCCTAACACCTCTTTTAGCAATTTACCTGTCTCTTGTATTTTCTTATATTCTA
>NZ_CALLVU010000146.1 GCF_938015485.1 uncultured Lachnoanaerobaculum sp.
TACAAACATACAAATAGTCTCAATATAACAAATCAATAGTTTTCAAGTTAAGAGGACTTTTTACGCCAAAGTGTAGAAGTCCTCCTTTTTTATTCTCAAAAAGCAAACCACAGAACAGGAAAAGGAGGATAACTAAGTGGCTAAAGAATATTACCTTTATGTGAAAGGAAAAGCCGTACCTGTAAGCGAAGAAGAAAAACAAAAGCTTGAGGAAGAAGAACGAAAAATAAATGAAAGAAAAGATAGGATTCACCAAAATTATTTGAAGCGTAAAGCAAACGGCAAACAACAGGAATATGAGGACAGATACAAGGCAAGGAGAGAGGAGAAAAAACAGGAAAAGCTAAAGAGTTTGAAAAGAACAGGGATAAAGCTAAAGGATTTAGATGGTAATTTGTAGGATTTGTGATATATTGACTAAAAGCTAAAAATATGATAATATAACTATCAAAGATAATATAATTATCAAAAAAGAAAATGAGAGGTGAAAGTTAGATGTCTTATTGCTCTGATATAACAAAAAATAGAATTTTAGAATGTGCTAAAGGGGAATTTTTAAGCAAAGGATTCGAAAATGCACAGGTAGCTGAAATTGCTAAATTAGCAAAAGTAACTACAGGAGCTATTTATCGTCATTTCAAAAATAAGGAAGCATTATTTTTTGCTCTAATTGAAGAGGAATATAATTACACATTAGATGTTGTTTCTGATGTTGAAAAAAGGAGCGAACAAAAAACTATTAGGATAGACTCTGATTTAGTCGATGATGAAGCAATTATAGAAAATTTATTCTTGGAAACAATGCTATTTGTTGATTATATGTATGCACATTTTGATAACTTTAAGCTGATTTTTGCGTGTAGCAAAGGGTCGCAAGTAGAAAACTTTATTGAGGATATTACTGAAAGATATACAGCTAAAAATATGAAGCTTATTCTTTTCAACGCTAAACAAGAGCAAATTATCACAGAGATTAAAGAGTTTGAAGTTCATGTCATTACAAAAGGCTATATTACATCTCTATGCGAGTGTATTCTTCATGATATACCGCATGATAATGTTGGCGAATATATTAGAAGCATTGTTGTTTTTCAATATTATGGTTGGCAAGGCTTAATGAAGAAAAACAACAAATAAATTTTTTCAAAGGGTTAGCGATAACTAATTGATCATCTGTTTGTAGGGGGTGTTTTCTTGAAAAGTAACAATAAAAATGTCATTTCAGAGTTGCTTAAATACGCTGATGGCGAGAAAAAACAATTATACAAATCAATTTTATTAGCCACTATCGGGGAACTGTTTGGAATGATTCCTTTTTTAGCAATAGCAAAGTTGATAGAAAAAATTTATCAGTCAGAACTGTCATTTCAAACAGTGCTTTCTATAACTCTTGCAGCTTTAGGAGGACAAATTTTAAAAGGCATTTTCACTTTGTATTCAACAATGACTTCACATAAAGCAACATTTCACATTTTGAAAAACATAAGAAGCTTAGTTGCAGAAAAAATGTTAAGAGTACCTATGGGGGTAATGATAGATACACCTATAGGTAAATTTAAAAATTTGATTGTAGATACAATATCGAAACTTGAAGATTCAATGGCTCATTTTATGCCGGAGATAACATCAAGTATAGTATCTCCTGTTTTATTTTTGGTTTTGATTTTTGCTTTGGACTATAGGATGGGATTGGCTTCGTTACTTACAATTCCTTTGGGAATGCTTGGATATATAGGGATGATGAAAGATTATGAGTTTAGAAGCAAAACTTATACGACTGCTCAAAATAATATGAATAGCACATTGGTTGAATATGTTAATGGCATTGAGGTCATAAAAGCTTTTAATCATAGTACATCTTCATATGAAAAATTTACGAGTGCAATTCAATTTTTCCATGATAGTACCCTTGCTTGGTGGAAACAAAGCTGGTTATGGTCAGCATTTGTTCAAGCAGTTATGCCGTCAACACTTTTGGGGACTTTGCCAGTTGGTGCATATCTATATATGAATTCTCAAATATCTCTATCAAATTTCATTGTGTGTATTATCTTACCTATCGGCTTTATTGCACATTTAATGAAAATCGGAAAGTATTCGGAGCAATTCAGTATGGTTAAGGCGAGTTTAGATGTAATAGATGAATTTTTATCGACAGAGGAACTTAAAAGACCAAAAGAGAGAGCAGTTCTTGATAATACTCTGTATCGTTTTGTAAATGTTTCGTTTGCTTATGATAAAGAACTTGTTTTAAAGAATATCAGGTTTGAATTAAAACCAAATACAGTAACGGCACTGGTTGGCAACTCAGGATCCGGAAAATCAACTATAGCAAAGTTAATGGCTGGCTTTTGGGATCCAACAGCAGGTAACATAATTTATGGAGGTAAAAAAATTTCTGAAATTCCATTTGAACAGCTAACAAGTGAGATAAGCTATGTTGCTCAAGATAATTTTTTATTTAATACAAGTATAAAAGAAAATATAAAAATGGGAAACCCAACTGCAAGTGATGAGGAGGTTATTGAGGCGGCTAAATCTGCATCTTGCCATGACTTTATTATGGAACTTGAAGATGGATATAACACAAAGGTTGGTGATGCAGGAGGTTCTTTGTCGGGTGGAGAAAGGCAAAGAATTACCATTGCAAGAGCAATGTTAAAACAATCTAAGGTAATAATTTTAGATGAAGCAACTGCATTTGCGGATCCAGAAAATGAATATCTCATTCAAAGTGCAATTAACAATCTTATTAAAGGAAAGACTCTTATAGTGGTTGCTCACAGACTTTCTACTATTACAAATGCTGATACAATCCTTGTTATGAAAGATGGAGAAATTGTAGAGAATGGAACTCATGAAAATCTTGTGAAAAAAGATGGAGTATATGCTTCCTTGTGGAAAAATTATGTGGGCAGACTAGATGACGGAAAGGAGGCGATTTAAGTGATTGCGATTGTAAAACGAATATTAAAAATATCAGGGAAATATCGAAAAAATGTAATCCTTGGTCTTATATTTAGTGGATTAAAATCATTTTTCGTTTCTTTGATGTTGTTGGCGGTTTTATTGATTATGATTAATCTTGAACAATTGAACATGACTATTATTATGCAGGCAACAGCGATTATAGTTGTGAGTATATTCGGCAGATTCATATTTCAGTATCTTTGCGATAGAAAACTTAGTGCTTCAGGCTACGAGATTTTTAAGGATAAAAGAATTGAAATAGGCGAAAAATTAAAGAAAGCTCCGATGGGATATTTTTCAGAAAAAAACTTAGGGACAATTCAAGCTGTTTTAACGACAACTATTTCCGACTTAGAAGCTATGGCAATGCTTGCGATGAACTTTATTGTTGGTGGATTTTTCCAAGCTCTAACTATGACAATCATGTTATTAATCTTTTGTTTTCCGGTAGGGATGGTGTCTTTAATTGCGATAATCCTTGGAATAGTTGTTCTTAAATTAATCACAAAGAAAACTGAAAAATATTCTCCTATTATGCAAGATTCGCAGGAAATATTAGTTACAGAAGCAATTGAATATATCAGAGGAATTTCAGTGCTTCGTTCATTTAAGAAAGGGACTGATGGAAAAAACAAAGTTGAAAAAGCTTTTATGAGGAAATGCGAAGTTGATATAGAGGTCAATGAAGGTTCAGCTTATTTAATGAAATTATATGAAATGATTTTCAAGGTAGCAAGTTGTGCCTTAGTGTTTGTTGCTACGGTTTTATATATGAATTCACAAATTCCACTTTCATATGCACTGATGTTTATAGTATCTGCCTTTCTGATTTTTTTGGAATTGGAGTTGGTCAGCGATGGAGCTTTTTTAAGTAGGATGCTTGCAACACAACTTAATAGACTGGAATATATTTCGGATATACCTTCACTTGATGATGGTGGAAAAGAGATTGATTTGGATTCCTATGATATTGAATTGAAAGATGTTTGTTTCGGCTATGGAGAAAGGGAGATTTTGAATAATATAAACTTGCAAATAAAGTCTAATAGCAGTTTAGCCATTGTGGGTGCTTCAGGTTCCGGGAAAACAACGCTATGTAATCTGATAGCAAGATTTTGGGATGTAAAAAAAGGTGAAGTTCTTATTGGTGGACATAATGTTAAGGATTTTACTTCTGAAAGCCTTTTAAAAAATATCAGTATGGTATTTCAGAAGGTGTATTTGTTTAATGACACGATTGAAAACAATATAAAATTTGGAAATCCAAACGCAACACATGATGAGGTGGTGGAGGCTTGCAAGAAAGCTTGTTGCCACGATTTTATAACAAGCCTTAGTGATGGATACGACACTGTTGTTGGTGAGGGCGGTTCAACGCTATCAGGAGGAGAAAAACAAAGAATATCTATTGCAAGAGCTATTTTGAAAGATGCACCAATTATTATTCTCGATGAAGCGACTTCAAGCGTAGATCCTGAAAACGAGTATATGTTAATCAGTGCAATTAAGGAATTAACAAAAAATAAAACACTTATTAGTATTGCACATAGACTATCTACAGTAAGAGAAGCAGATCAAATTATTGTCATTGATAAAGGTAGAATTGTGCAACGAGGCAATCATAATGAACTAATTGGTCAAGATGGAGTATATAAACATTTCATTGAAATTAAAAAACAATCTATTGGTTGGAAAATATAGGTGATGAAATGGGAGATGTAGTTATTGATTTTGATAATGTAAGTTTCAGTTATGGAACACAAACAGAAGGAAGTCTCAGCGATATAAATTTCAAAGTTAAAGAAGGAGAATTTATTTTGCTTACTGGTCAGTCTGGTTCAGGGAAAACAACTGTTACAAGATTGATAAACGGCTTAATTCCACATTTCTTTGAAGGGGTTTTAACTGGAACTGTGAAAGTGTTAGGAAGTAATATAAAGACTGTTACTCCCGGAGAAATGGGTAAAAATACTGCTTCTATATTTCAAAATCCACGAAGTCAATTTTTTACAACGAATAGTACCAAGGAAGTGGCATTTGCTCTTGAAAATTATGGAATAGATAGAGATGAAATGATAGATAGAGTGAATTGTGCATTTCACGATTTTGAAGCTGAAAATCTTATGGATAGGGATATGTTTTCTTTATCTAGTGGTGAAAAACAGAAGATAGCGATTATAGCTGCAAAAACCTTGAATCCTAAGATTTATGTTTTCGATGAGCCATCTGCAAATTTAGATATTCCTTCAATTCTTAAATTGAAGGAAATAATGGAAAGCTTAAAGAAACAAGGACATACAGTGATTGTTTCAGAGCATAGATTGTTCTACTTAAAAAATTTGGTAGATAAATGCTTGATAATGAAAGATGGAGAAATTGATAGGCAACTAAATCACGATGATATTGAAAATTTGAATGAAACAGATCTTCAAACATATAAACTTAGAACATTTAATTTGAGCAATATCAAGTATGGTTTGAAGAACAATGCACCTATTAGTAAGCAACAATCAGACTTTAAGGTGGAGAATTTATCATTTTCGTATAATGCAAATAATTCGATTTTAAATAATTGTAATTTAGAAGGAAATTTTGGTGAAACAGTAGCTATAGTTGGACACAACGGAAGTGGCAAAACTACATTGGGAAAAATAATGTCAGGATTGTTAAAAGCAAGAGGTGGACAATTTTTTATTGAAGGTAAACTTACGAAGCAAAAGGAGTTATATAAAAGTGTATATTTTGTGATGCAAGATGCAGACTATCAACTGTACTCTGATTCTGTTGTTTCTGAGTTAATGCTCAGTTCTATGAATAGCATTAAGACTATTAAGCAAAATGATGAGAAAATAGAAGATGCGATGAATTTATTGAATATTTCATCATTCAGAAATAGACATCCGCAAAGTTTATCAGGAGGGCAAAAGCAGCGAGTTACTATTGCGGCTGCAATAGCTTCAAATAAAAAAATTATGATTTTTGATGAGCCGACTAGTGGACTTGATTATGAGAATATGGAAATCGTATCTGAAGCAATTAATGCTCTTCGTAAAAAAGGGATACTGATTTTTGTTATTTCCCATGATTTAGAGTTTTTAAGTAGAGTAGCAACTAAAGCAGTTTTTATAGAAAATAATACTGTTAGCAAAAGGATAAATTTAAAGAAAAGTGATGAGTTTGAAACAATAAAAAGATTTTTACTACAGAGTGAGGTACATGAATAATGAGCAAATCTTGTAAACAAAATGGAATAAGATATGATCCAAGAATTAAGTTGTTACAAGTTTTAATTATAGGGGTTTTAGTATTTACTTTGACTGGTAAAAAGTATGAAGTTCTACTTTTTTTGTCAGTATTTGCATATGGAATGATAAGCGGCATATACAAAACTTGTTTTAAATTTTTAGCTTTATATATAGTGTTGTTTATGGTAGCGGAAATAAGTCCATTATTTATTTCAACTACAATACACTATTTTTTCCTATGTTTTATAACATTGACTCTTGCAGCTATAAATATGATTAGAACAAGTGAAATATCTGAAGTATTAGCTTCCTTGCAAAATATGAAAATTCCATATTATATAAACATTCCACTAGCTGTTATATTAAGATTTTTTCCTACTCTAAAACAGGATATTACTTGTATAAAGCAGGGAATTAAGACTAGAGGGATTGATATTTCTTTCCTTGGATTTTTAAAACATCCTTTTAAAGTTTATGAAATGATGTTGATTCCTATGTTAATGCGAATGTTATGTACTGCAACTGAGTTGTCGGCATCTGTTGAGACACGAGGACTTGGAGTTTCGTGTAAAAAAACTAGTTATACAGAAGTCAAATTTCGTATGCTTGATATGTTATTGCTAGTAATAATGATGGTATTTTATCTAGCTATCATCATTATGAAAATAAAAAATATTTAAAAACAAGGAGAATAATTATGGAAGAAAAAAAGAAATTTCAAATTAAAGATTTAATTATTACAGCACTAATGGTGTTATGCTCACAGGTTTTATATAGAGTGTTATCTTTTCTGTTCATATCGCCATACACAATGCTATTAGTAGTTCCGATATGGTCAATTATTGGAGCAATTGCCTATTTCTTAGTACCGGTAAAAACAAAAAATCCATGGATGATTTTATTATTTTGTGTACTTACAAGCATTATAGGATTTTATCCGCCATATATAATCAGTTGCATAGTTGCTGGAATTATAGCCACGTTGATTGCAAGAACAAAGGGAATTGGCAATTATAAAGGATTAACAATTGGATATATGATATTTTGTGTTCTTGCCGGCTTTGGTGGAATGTATGTACCATTTCTTTTTTATGCAGATCAAACACTTAAATCTTATGAAAAAATGTTTGGGAGCGAATATTTAGGTACATTAACTAAAATTGTTTCTCCTATGACTACAGCAATAATGCTTATTGTAATAGCCATTTGCGGATTGATTGGAGCAGTAATTTCTAAGAAACTATTGAAGAAACATTTTGAAAAAGCAGGAATGATTTAATCAATCTTTGTTTGTGAGGGGAAAAAATGGATTAAATAAT
>NZ_CALLVU010000147.1 GCF_938015485.1 uncultured Lachnoanaerobaculum sp.
GGATTACGAAATGTTTCAGTATATCATATTATTTTTATATGATGTTTAATTATAAGTATACTGATAATATATTATTAAATATTATGATGTATACCTAGAGGAGGATTATATATTATGCACAATAAGTTTTCGTTAATTACAAGTAGAAATTGCTTTCATACTGACAAAAAAGTCAAGTTATCAGTTCCTGTACTGGCAGCTACATTTTTGTTTATTGGTGCCGGATTTTCTTTAAGTACAAATGAGTTGGTAGTTTGGGCAGACTCGTCAGCTTCCAATAAAACCGTAAATGCTGGAAGTGCAAACGATGGTAAAGTTTACTCTGATAATTGGAGATTAAACAATAGTAATAACTGGGAGTATTTTGAAAATGGCAAAAAGGTAACCAATGCTTGGGTTCATGACCATGAACAGTGGTATTTACTTGGTGAAAGCGGAGAGATGAAAACAGGATTATACCAGTCTTATGGTAAGTACTATTTGCTTGATAATATCAGAGGTACAGGTACATATGGAAAACTGTTAAAGAACGGTGGAACATACAAGGGAGTTGTAATTTCAGCTGATACATCAGCAGATTATGAGGGCGCATTAAGTGAAGATACACTAAATAATTTAGCCGGAGTAGGAATTATAAGAGATGATGCAGTAAATGTAACAGGTACTGCACATAATACTGACGAAGAATATACACAATCAAACAATACTACAAATAATGAAGGAATTGTACAAAACGTAATACAAGATTCAATTGGAACACAAAACAGTTCAGACGGCTTAACTGGAGAAGCTGCCGTAAATTACATATCCAACGAATTGGCGGAGAGAGATAAAGCACAGTTAGAGATGGCAAAGCGAAGCGGTTTAACCGGATCAAGTGTACAATAGTTTGAGTAGGAAAGTATTAAAAACAGGAAGATAAAATAAATAACCTATAAAAGGATTTTAGGTTCTTTGGACTTGAAATCCTTTTTTGTATATAAACTATTTATTATCATCATATTGTATTGACATTGCACGAATTTTAAACTATATTTTAGATATTGGAGGTAGATATATGACTACAAATCTAAATATAAGAACAGATAAAAATATAAAGGATCAGGCAGAAGAAATTTTTAACCAACTTGGTCTCAATATGACAACAGCTATAAATATGTTTTTGAGAACCGCTGTCAGAGAAAACGGAATACCGTTTGAGCTGAAGCTTGACACACCTAACAATAATACAAAGGCTGCTATTGAAGAAGGACGTAAGCTTTTTACCGACGATTCGGTCAAAGGGTATAACAGCATTAAAGAACTGAGAGATACTTTGGATGTATAAGGATAATATAAAGTAAAATTAAATATTTTTCAGGAGGGGACTGTGAATACATTTGAACAATTAAAAAAGATTATTGAAGACTCTAAGCTAAGTGATAATGCTAAGGAGTTTTATTTATCAGGTGTCACTAATTTTGACATAAAAAAGATTATTGAAGACTCGAATTTAAGTGATAATGCTAAGGAGTTTTATTTATCGGGTATCGCCAATTTGGACGCTGAAAAGCAAAAGGCGATACTTGACCTTGTTATAAAGATGGATAAGGCAGGCTTTAGAAACAATATACCTGCCGCATACAGTGAGGTGACAGAGAATATACCGCAATTTGCCAGAATGTCAGTATTTAAGGAAATGCAAAAGATTGTAAGAGATATTGAAGGCAATCTGGAGCTGGCTGATGACTTCTATGAGGACGATAAAGAGCTTCTTGATAAATTTAATGCCTGCTTTACTGATGAAGAGGCCGAGAGATTTTTACAAATCTATACAAAAGCTGTAATATCAAAGTTTTATTCCTTTCTTGACGAAGGAAACCCAAGAGCGGAGGAAGATGATTTAAACTGGGTATTGCTTGAAACCAAGGCTGACGGCAGTCATAATGACAGGGTTATTGAAGGCTTCCTTGAAGATGACTTTAATGAAGATGACTATGACTGGGAAGCTGAAGATGAATTTTAAATAGAACATACTCATATGAGCTTGCAAATTAGTGCAGGCTCTTTATTTTATTGTGTTTTTATTATATAATTTTATGGTAAATTCTATAAAAAGGAGCATTATTACAATGAACTCTAAAAAACAGGCCTTTATGGTTTCCGCAATGAAATCAGGTAGTGGTAAGACGCTTATTACCCTCGGCCTTATAAATATATTAAAAAGAGTGGGCAAATCCGTTTCCATCTACAAAACGGGACCCGACTACATAGATACAATGTATCACGAGAAGATAGCAGGTTCACCGTCAACAAATCTGGATCCGTACTTTTTGGAGCCCTCGTTTAAACCCGGTGAACTGAAGAAACTTTTTTTTAGAAACCTTAAAGGAGATATCGCCATAATAGAAGGAGCAATGGGACTGTTTGACGGCATCTACGGAGAGGGAAAAAGATGCAGTGCCTGTATTGTATCCGAAGAGCTGAATATAGATGTAATTATGGTTGTCGATGTGGATGAGCTTGACAATCTGTCTGCATATTTGCAAAGCTTTACCAACCGTGTAAAAGCTGTGATAGTAAATAAAGTTGAAAAAAATACAGATATCAATATGCTAAGATTAAGGTTAAATGAACTTGGACTTTCTTTGATAGGGTACCTGTATTTTGATACAAATTTTCATATTGAAAGCAGACATCTGGGGCTGTATGAGCCTCAAAAAGATATTTTCAATATAGTAGATAAGGTATCGGATGAACTTTCAAAGACATTGGATTTTACAATGCTTGAAAACTTCCATGTTGAAGTACCACATGATACAGATATCACTGCTGAGGCTTTAAATATAAAGCAAAAAAAATATCGTCTTGCCTTTGCCTATGATGAAGCTTTTTCTTTCACCTATGAAGAAAATATAAAGGTTTTGGAAGAATACGGCTTTGAGATAGCGAAGTTCAGCCCGGTACATGATAAGAAACTTCCTGATAATATAGATGTACTTTGGCTCTCAGGCGGCTATCCTGAGCTTTATGCAAAAGAGTTGTCTTCAAATACCCGGATGCTTGAGAGTATTTATAATGCCGACATTCCTATAATTGCAGAATGCGGAGGCTTTATATATCTGCATAAGAGCTTTGAAAATAATGAAGGTGAAAGTTTTAAAGGTGTAGGTCTGATAGACGGAAAGGCCTTTAAAACCAAGAAACTTGTCAGATTCGGATATATTGAAATAAAGGCCGGAGCGGACAGTATCTTGATGAAAAGAAACCAAAGGATTCGCAGCCATGAGTTTCACTACTATGACTCCACCTGTAACGGAGACTATGCTCATGCTATAAAGGCCAATAAGAGTAAGGAATGGGACTGTATCAACGCCCACGACAATATATTTGCAGGTTTTCCTCATATTTATTTGTGCGGCTATGAATTTT
>NZ_CALLVU010000148.1 GCF_938015485.1 uncultured Lachnoanaerobaculum sp.
CTTCTCACAGTTATTCTCTATAACCTTACTTTTCAAATCATTTATATCATTTTCAAAAGAGTAATATCTCTGATTTGATAAATGTACTGAAAAAGGTATACCTTTTTGTATGACCATTTGTTTAATACACATTCTAGGAACTGTTGATAAATCAATTTCAAACTGATTGCAAATATCTTCAGCCTCAATTTTTAAATCCCGATCAATCCTAAACTGTGTCAAGTATGTTTATTCAAAACACCTCTCTTTTTATTTCTTTAATCTCTTCAAATCTGAAATAGATTTTTATATTATTCTCCGGTCTTTTTTAGCACAGGAAAAGCAATTTTTTCATATAAATCACTTTCATTGTCATTTCCGGTAAATATATCTGCAGGATAAGACAACTTATATAATACTGTGGCTTTTTTGCCTCCAAGCTTCATATTTTCAGAAAACCATTTTGCTGAAGACATATTTACGTCATTCGGATCGCTGCTTCGTTTACCTTCACCATCCAATACATAAGGATAAGATACCTCTTTCTTATTTAGTGTATTGAAGTTTAAGACATGTTTTAAATCAGGGGCATTTTCAAATAGATCTACCTTAGCCACTTTATTATTAACATCACTTTGGCTATTTGATAGTAAAACATAATTTCCATCTTCTACTGTTCTTTCTTTATACCCAACCACTATAATTTTGACGCTGCCATATCCTAAAGGCTTTCCATGACCTATTTTGAAACAGTACTTTCCGTCTTCTTCATTTTCACCTAAACACAACAACCATAATACATGCTCTAACTGGGCATCTGTCAAGTCTTCATAATATACAGAAAAGGAAAATATCCCTGATTTAATCCCCTCTATTGTTGTATCGGCATTATTTATATCTGTATTTTCAGAAGCGTGATGCCAATAAAATTTTCTGCCTCGTATATCACTTCCTTCTGCATCATACCCTTGATTATAATCACTTGTAATAGCATAAAACGGAAGATAAGATGGATGTGGGCTACGTAATGGAGATAATGAATATTTCTTAAGTTCTATATCTTCATCTATAATTATATCCGAAAAACGCACACGACTTGCAATTCCCTTTTCCTCATTTTTTCCTGTTACACCAAATATTCGGCATGCGGGACAAAGATTATTTCTGCTTGTACAAGGTTTCCTTTCTCCCAAAAGTTCGTCCATACCTTTTTCGTAATTATAACGACCTATACCGGCAAAAGACAAATACACCTTATTTTGCCCGGTTTCATCTTGTTTAATTTTTTTATACCATACCGGCAAAGCCTCAATCTTGCCCTCAATCTTGCCATTTTCAAAGCTTTCAAAATCAACTTGATCATATCCATGATGAAATATTCCATCTTGATCCTTAGTCAAATTCTTGTTGATTTTTTCATTTTGATATATTTTTATTGTTTCCTTTAATTTTTGATAAGCCAACTCTAAATTTTCACTTAAAATATTCGGCTCTTTCTTATCAATAAAAATACTTTCATGTCTTTTTTTACTTATATACTCACCGATATACATATAGCCTTGCTTAATTGTGGCTCCATTATTATCCTTATTGTTTTCAGAGACTTCATTATCTCTACTGTTATGCTCAGTACTGTATTCAAGTTCTGATTCAAGCATGTCCTCCGTAATATCTGACTTTTTAATAACTTTCTTCACAAAATACTTGCCCTTTTTAGAAGTTCTTCCTTCAAAATATATTGTATCTCCATATCTATATTTTCTCCTAAGTTCTTCCTGAGTGGCAATACACCAAACATTATCCGTATCATCATTTCTATTACTTTTGTAATCTCCTACTTTAAATAGGTACGCTCTGGCAGACTTTAACACAAGTTTATTATCAACCCACATCAGTAGTCCCGGTTCAAACGGCGCCTTTGTCCTTGTAGAAATATTTTGAGAAGATCCGGCTGTAACAAAACATGAGTTTGTCAATGCTTCATATGTACTTCTGATAGGACCTCTTAAAGAACTTCCGGGAATTATATACCTGATATTCTCAGAATTACCTATACTCATAAATGGATATTCAACATTTTTATCATCTGTAAGTCCTGTAGCTTTCTCTACATCCGGAATCAGAAGTGGTGTTTTTACAATTAATTTACAAGATATAACTCCCGTATGAAGCTTTTCATTCTCTTCAATTTCTTTGAAACGTTCTACATCCTTTTTACTCCTTACAAAAGTATATGGATTTATTACAAACTTTTCTTGAGAAAATTCATAATTAGGCATTTTTACCTCCTGAAGTTTTTGACCAATCTAATGTCTTAGCATCACTAAATTCAACACAGCGAAAATCTTTTATATAAGCTTGACCTGTTGGTGTTACACCAAAATAATGTCGAATTATTACAGCAGCAAATCCTAAGTTACCTTCAAAAACCGATTTTGGTATAGTATAAACTCCTCCTCCGGTTGATCTGACGCAGTTACCTTCCAACTTTTTTGTTGTATCAATATCTAAAATTTGTTGTTGATCAAAATAATCTATCTCCGGTTTTAAATCAGTATCATTTGTCACATAGTAGCAGAATTCATCTTGCAGATCCAGGCGGAATAATCTTCTCTCTTCATTTTTATTGAAAATTCTGATTTCCAATAACTTATTTTCAGATATATCTATATCTTTATCCGGCAATTTTAATACTGTATAACGATCCGTACATTGGATCAAAGCATAACCTCTAAAATCTTTATTTATATTCAAAAAGTCAACTAAAGACTTTACTTCCGACATATTATTCCTCCACTTTGCAATAAGCTAATATATTTTTATACAGTTCACTTCCATCACTGGAAAATTCCAAATCATTAACTTTTGTTACTTTAAAGATTCCTCTTCCGATAGAGGTTCCTCCACCTATAGCTAAAAGTCCTTCGTGAAGATCGGAAAGAGCTACTGCAAGAGACTTTATAAAATCTAAATCTATCTCTTTATATAAATCAAAATAAATCTCCAAAACAGTTGTACCGCCATAGTAGATTTGCTCAGTAAATAATGCACCGTCTACTGTACTTCCGGTGAAACGGTCAATTGCATTTCTTGAAATAACTTTAGATACAGAGTTTTTTAGCTGACTTTCCGAAAAGAAAATTTTTGAACGTATTTTCCCATCTTCTCCACCTTTTCCAAAGTACTTACTCACATTTGGGTAAAATAATTTCATTCTATGCCCAATAGCACCTGCCCAAGTCGTTCCCGGAATTACAGGAACTTCCTCAAGCTTACCTGATTTATTTTTTTGACGTACTATAAGCTGTTTCATATCAGGAACTTGCTTTACACCTTCCTTGATTTCTGTAGTATACTGACGGATTGAAATACCGCCTTGTAAAGCCAGTTCAAGTGTAATCTTTTTATTTTCCAAAAAAACTTTATCACTTTTTGATATCTCTGAGCTTTTTTTCAACCAATCATATGTATACATATCAAAGTCCAGCCAACCGCTTCCCTGTTTTGTATCAAAAGAAAATTCCTTTTTGAAAATCTTGAAATTTCCTACTCTACCATATCCTCTACTAATCTTACTGCCAAAAAAGATAGGAATATTATACAAAACCTCTGCCAACTTATTAAAAGCATCTTCTTCTGATTCATTTGCATCCATATCTCTTTCTATAAATGTTCTGAAAATTATGCCGCTTTCCAATATTTCTCTATCAAACTTAGCTCCCGGTATTCCATATTTATAATCATCCAAAGCTACCCCGTCTCTTCTTGATACAAAATACTCTTCTGACTGTATATAAGCATCATACACTCTAAATTGGCTTTCCGTTATCGTTTTATTATCATTACAATTATCTCTTATACTTCCAAAGTACCTCTGCGTCCATTCATCACCCATTACTTTTTTACATGCATCACGAAATACACCTGCAACAGCACTTCCGGGAATATAAGGTATTCCTCTTGAGTTAAGTACTATATCCTGATCTGTTTTTTCATTTTTTCCATTTCCTATGCTTAAAGGAGAAAGAAGTGTAAACTCTATCTTTAGATATTGTTTTTTTAATATGTTTTTCATAACTTATCTCCCTCCTTCAAATCTGTATTTATAGAAACTTCTGAAAACTTATTTAGGTATTTTTGATTAGTCAAAACCTCCATCAAAAGTTCTCCCCAGAATGACTTTACTATTTCTTTGGCTTTTTTATCGTTATTTTCTTTTTCTGCTTTTATATTTTTTTCAGTCTGACAAACAGACAATATTTCCATCAATTCCCTCATGTACTTTTCTTCTTTATTACTTGTACATTGTAGAATTTTTTCACTATCTAATATTCCTTCTTTATTACAAAAATACATTTGTAACAGATCCGTTATTTCCTTTTTTCCCTTTTCCCCCTTTATCGAATTCACTTTATTCCAAAACTCCTTAAATGAGTTTATCCCTTCTGTATTTTGCTCTATACTTTCTGTAAGCATTAAAGTAATCCTACCTAAAGTAGATGGAGACATATCAAATTTTCTTTCTGTTACCTTATCAAGAAGTCCTGACATAATACATCCATACATCTCCTTTTGGCAGATAATAGACAGCATAGGTCGAATTATATCAGGTATATTTATGTTTTGTGTTGACGGATTGTTCTCTTCATTTTTCATTTCATTTTGATCTTGATTTTTTTTATCTATACCTTGTATATCATAAGGAATTTTTTTACTGCAAAACATCTGAATTTCTCCATATCCCTCATGATTACGCTTTCCAACCCATGATTTATTTATTTCATACGGAAGTTTCTGCCCCTTATTTTGCGATGCATCCTTACGGATCTTATATACAAAAACTGATCCGGATTGAATACAAGGCATTACGGCTCTCGGTAAATTCCATACACCTTGGTATCCGTGAACAATATATTCCTCTACAATACAATACGGACAGCTAACATCACCATCCATAATTTTTCCGTCTTTTGGCTCTTCAATTATCTTATCAAATCCTAATTCATTTGCTATCTGATAATAAACCTTTTCCGGATCTACCGTTACTCCTGACTCACATTGAAATATCCCAGGAGATGCCAAAGAAATATAAATCACATCTCCGGCATTGATTTCAAGCTTCTTATTTTCACTCTTATACTTATTTATATTTATAATTTGGCATTTCCCATACTGAGCTGTTCTTGACTTTCCCAGTACAAGCCTTGTATTCTTGAGCAAATTATATAATGTTCTGTAATGTTCTTTAGGGTATGAAATAGTACCGGCAAATACTTGTCCGGATTCTAATGCTGTCTGAGAGTACAGCAATTTATCATCTCCCCTTCTATGATGGAAAATAATTCTTTTGTTCGGTTCTATTTCCTCTACACAAATGCTTTCGTCTTCACCTATACAAATACTTACATACTTTCCCTTCATTTTCTTAGGCTGATTACCATTCCCGGTATTAAGATTAGAATCATTGGAAAAAGAAATCTTATCCGAATATTGCAAGGTATTTACATAGACACCTGTCTTTTTTAGTTTATTTAGAAAATATGGAGCCGGGTAGTAACTTTTATTTCCATCATATATTGTAAAGTTTGAAAATTTTGTTTTTCCGTTTAAAAATAAGTCAAAAAAAACATCATCTTCCGCACTTGTACCGGCATTTGATAAATACGTCCCTGCCAGAGCACCTGCAAAAGTTCTTCCCGGAATAAATGATAATGTATCATTCTTATCTCCACCTGAGATAACTAACGGATCTATATTTTGTAAAAAAACTTTTATAGTTTCCACTCTGTCTGAAAAACCGTTATTAAATACCTGAACATTATCAGATTTAGACTTGAATACACAAGTCACACTCCCTAGGCCTCTATTTCTGTTTATACCTATATTTCTGGTAGCTTTGGCTATATTCTCCAAATCATCTTTCCAACTCTTTTTATAGCGAATTCCTGCAGTAAACTTTAACGGTTTATCTTTTCTCTGTTCCATTGCTGTATATTGATTTATTACTCTAATAAATCGCAAAGAATTATCATATGCCACGCCGTCTTTGATTCTTGT
>NZ_CALLVU010000149.1 GCF_938015485.1 uncultured Lachnoanaerobaculum sp.
AAGATAGTTATATTTTTTATTCTATGAAAGGAGGTAAAACAGTTAATGATAGAAGAGAAAAAGCAAGAAAATTAATTACAGATAATAAAACTCCAATGAGAGAATTAAATTTAATTATTGAAGGAAAAAAAGTGACTAAAGAAAAAGCTGGGAATTATGAGGCACTTTCCATTCAAACTAAAGAGAGTCTGTTTCCTAAATATGAACCTACTGAAAATCAAAAAGAAGCAATACAAATAGCTTTAAATACTCCAGATATAGCTATAATACAAGGACCACCTGGTACAGGCAAAACTACTGTAATAACCGCTATTTTACAAAGGTTAAGTGAGGAAAGAAAAGAAGTTGGAAATATATCAGGAAATAATTTACTAACTTCATTTCAACATGATGCAGTAAATAATGCCTTATCAAGAATAAAAATTTTAGGTTTACCTGCAGAAAAATATGGAATAAAAGATATGTATTCAGGTGGGTTTTACCCATTCCCAAACTATGAAACAAAATGGGCATGGTGGGCAAGGCATATTTATTTTAACAGATATGTTGATGCTAAAAAACCTGTATATAAGAACTTGCTTGAATTGGTTAAGGATAAGGACTATTTTGTAATTACCACAAATGTAGACCATCAGTTTCAAAGAGCAGGATTTGATAAGAAAAGACTTTTCTACACTCAGGGAGATTACGGGCTTTTTCAAAGCATAAATCCGGATTGCAAAGATACCTTTGATAATAAGGAGTGGGTAGAAAAAGCCTTAAAAGCACAGGGATTTATTCAAGATGAGATCGGTGTATTTATAGTACCTAATGATAGAAAGATTCTTATGGAAATACCTACTGAACTTATACCGAAGACTCCAAGCGGTGAAGATGTGACTACAAATCTTCGAGCTGATGATACTTTCGTAGAGGATGGAGGCTGGCATAATGCTTCAAGTAATTATGCTGATTTTATAAGAAGACATGAAAACTTGCATATACTCTTTTTGGAACTTGGAGTAGGAGCAAATACTCCTGTAATTATAAAATATCCTTTTTGGCATATGACATATGACAATAAAAAGGCGATATATGCCTGTTTAAATTATGGAGAAGCCTTCTGCCCTGAGAAGATAAATGACAGAAGTATATGTATTGACGGGGATATTGGGGAAATTCTGTCACAGATTAAAGAAAAGTAATAGTTCTAAGGCGTGTATTGGAATTATGTCACGAATAATAATAAAAGAAGCAAGACCTGAAGATGCAGCTAAGCTGATTGAATATACAAAGCTTGTAGGTGCACAAACCGATAATCTAAGCTTCGGTAAAGAAGGTATAGGAGATACACTTGAGGTAGAGAAAGAATTTATCGAAAGAATCAATTCAGATCCAAAGTCTGTGATGTATTTTGCATGGAAAAATGATGATATAGTCGGATGTGCAAATATAAGCGGTATGAAACGAAGAATGAGTCATAGAGCAAACTTTGCTATAAGTGTTGCCAAATCGGAATGGGGAAGAGGAGTAGGAAGTGCACTTTTAGAAAAATGTATTTCCTTTGCAAAAGACAATGAAATAGAAATAATAAACCTTGATACAAGAAGTGATAATATCCGTGCTATCAGCCTATATAAAAAGTTCGGATTTGTAAAAATCGGCCGGATGCCTGCTTTTTCAAAAATAAACGGCGAATATATAGATGCGGATTTGATGTATCTGGATTTGAGAGAGA
Source organism: uncultured Lachnoanaerobaculum sp. (assembly GCF_938015485.1). Lineage (GTDB taxonomy): Bacteria > Bacillota > Clostridia > Lachnospirales > Lachnospiraceae > Lachnoanaerobaculum. The sequence continues at coordinate 1,718 of NZ_CALLVU010000149.1, forward strand.
AAAGTAATAACAGAAGAAAAATGGAAGCCTTTGAAAGATTAGAGGCAATAAGAAGAGAAAATAAAGATGAAGTTGATTTTAATAAAGAAAGAGAGGAGGCAATGAATAAAAAACATCAAATACAGCCTTAATTTCAATAAGTATCAAGGCTGTATTTTTGTTAAATATTCCTCTACCTCCCCGTTTTTATATCGGTCCTGTTTAGATAAAGTAATCCTATGGCAAAAGAAATAAGAATATAAAGTATACAAGTTATTATTACAACAGGTAGGTTTATTTCACCGGATATATTGGTGCTGCCCATAGAGTATATAAGCATTGAAAACGGCGTTGCATAGAAAAATCCCTTTACTGTGAGGAGAAGTCCTAAAATATTTCCAATGAAGGCAAGTCCTACAGGTATTGCAAAAGAGGGTATGATCAGTGAAAGCAAACACTGAAAACTTGAAATAGCAACAATACAAAGTATACTTGCAAGGATTCTTAAATAGAATTCTTTCGGTATGCTTCCGGTAATCCCAATAAGCTTTCCTGAAACAACATAGATAAATGCGATCCATAACATACAAATAGTTGAAGTGACAGCTACAGTAAGCCACTTGTCCTTTAATACTTTGAAGCGTGAGCTTGATGTAAGCATTATATTCCAGTTGGTTCCAAGATGTTCCATACGAAAATCAAGGCTTGCAAGTA
>NZ_CALLVU010000150.1 GCF_938015485.1 uncultured Lachnoanaerobaculum sp.
CTTTTAAGAATTACAATATAAAACTTTACAAATAAAAATCTATAACATTTATTTCTTTTTTCTTTTTAATAAGAAATCAAAAATTTTAAAAAATTTAATTTTATGTTCTTCTAAGGAAATTTGTTCTCTTTGTTGTAAAATATTTTCTAAGTAACTTTTGTGAAAACTACCAAAATCACTTTACTTATCGTTTGCAGCCAGCTTAAAAAGCTCTGAAACTTTACTGATAGGAACCAACAATCCGCCTCCGGATGCCGCAATTGTATCACCGTATACATAAGAAGGTACTGCAGGAATACCCAGTGTATCCCAGACCTCGATATTTGAATCTTCCACCTTCTTTGCGTTCTTATTTGCAGCTAAAAGCTCCAAAATATCTTCTCTCTTTGCACCTGCCTGCTCGGCGAGGTCTGCCAAAAGCTCCTTATCGTCAATTCTTTGCTGATTTTCAAAATGTGCTTCAAACACCAAATTGTTGTATTTTTTTATATTGAAACCATTCTCCGCAATATAAAAACCTACCTGTGCCGCCAAATCTGAATGTACTCTTGCAGGTTCTGGTCTCGGATGTGCCTCACATGGAGACCACTCCACCTCCACACTCTTATAATCCGGTAAAATATCTTGAAGCTCTCCTATTCCTTTGTAACAAAAAGGGCATGTGTAATCATAAAATACTTTAATCTTCTTTGACATAAATTTCCTTTCCAATGCAAAATATGAATTAAATCGCAAGATAATCTTATACATTGTGACATTCATTATGCATTAACAAATATATTGTACTGTCTATTATAACATATTTATATTATCAGCGCTATATTATGCCAATTTTATTTAATTTTAAATAAGCTTTCAAATTTTAATCCCTATTTTACAATTTTAGTATGTAGATTTTCTCTTTAATACCAAATATCCTGCATCAGATACAGCCTTTGAAAGTTTTTCAATATCAGGCTTATCCTTTAAAAGTACTGTCGCCATATTGTCCTCAAGGCTGACGCTTGCCCAAGTACCGTCAAGTGCATTAAGTGCATTCTCGACATTCCTTACACAGTTGCCGCAGGTCATGCCGTCTATTGCAAGCTTGGCTTCATACGGATAATGTGACTTGTCTCTGTCCTTAACCTTTATAGACTTTGTACCTTCCTCATGTTCAGGGCAACAATCTCCACCTTTTTTCAGCTTTTTGATATAGTTTGCGATTCCGAAAACCACCAATGCCGCAATGACAACTATTATAATTATGTTTATTACATTGTTCATAAAGAACCTCCTAGTTAGAATTTGCTAACTAGGAGTATATCACTTTACTTTCAAAAAGCAAGTTAATCTAAAAATTTTAATTTATTATCTCTATAAGCTCATATAATTTCTTAGACCATTCATCATCCGGATGTTTTAATAAAGGTTTTAAAAGAAGCAACACCTGTTTTGAATAATAATAAAAGCTGTAGTACAAATCATCAGGAAATACATCACCCTCGTCCCATCTCATTTCATCCTCTTCCTCATCATAAACTTCGGACCAAAGATACTTTTCAGAAAGCATATCTTTAAAGTGAGGTAAGGGATCCGGATGTTCCATATCTTCGACAATATTTACCGCTTCAACTATATATACGAACAATTCTGCAAGCTCCGGTACAAGATAGGACGCTATCGGGTTCTTATCTTTGTCCTCTAAAGCCTTTTTAAATATTCTATATAGGAATATACAGGCAAAAGGTGTTGCTTGCCAAAGTGTATCCTGATGTTCTATATTTACAGCAATCTCATTTCCTGCCTCTTCCACATCTTCTTTGCTTTTCATCTTAAAAAGCACATCAAAATACTTATCAAAATCCGTAGCTCTTTTATAAGCAGTGGTAAGCCTGTGCCAAGGTATATCCCCGGCTTTTACATTTTCTATATACTGTAAGTTTTCTTTTGTCATTTTTCCTCCTAAAAATTCACCCCTCATTGTCTTTATCAAATGAGGGGTAAATAAATTATTCCAATTTTATATATTTCTTGCTTTCTTCATCTATATAGTCAAGATCCATATAGTGCTTGCTGTCGGGTTCAAGTCCTTTTTTCCTTAAGAAATGTTCTGAAACCCTGCTTATAGTCCTGTATATTATAGCCCAAGTAGGCACAGCTATTATCATACCTACAATGCCGAAGAGTCCGCCAAATAGCAGTATTGAAAACAGTACCCAAAAGCTTGGAAGACCTGTAGTCTGTCCGAGTATCTTAGGCCCTATAATATTTCCGTCCACCTGCTGCAATACCAAAATCCATACTGCAAACTGCAGTGCCGTAATAGGTGAAACAAGTAATAACAATACTATACTTGGAATCGCACCTATAAAAGGTCCGAAAAAAGGTATAACATTGGTTACTCCTACAACCACGCTTATAAGCAGAGCATAAGGCATATGTATTATCACCATAAAGAAATAGTTTATTATTCCTATTATAATAGAGTCTATTATCTTACCCACAATAAACTTTTCAAACATATTCTTGATATATCTGGCTTCCGTGACTATCTCATTGCCTATCTTTACACCTGCAATTGAATACACAATCTTTTTGGCCTGTGATGAAAGTGTGGTCTTCATATTAAGAAGATACATCATTACCATCATACCGATAATGATATTTACCACCACACCAAGTGCATTCATTACACCGCTTGATAAGTTCTTAATGTATGTATTTACATTCGGCAGTACCGTAGTGGTTGCAATATCGCTTATCCTCTCGCTTATATCCTGATAGTTGCCTATTACAAGCCTTTCCAGGTCAGGATTTTTATTGAGTATATCCTTTAACCAATTTTCCAGATTGCTCATTCCGTCAGGAGCATAGCCTATAACATTTGTAATACTGTTTACAAGCTCCGGTATTATCATCATTATAAGTGCAAATATTACAAATATAAGTATGATAAGACAAGCCAAAGTAGCTATAAACTTTGCCCATTTGTCGGATTTCTTCCACTTAGGGAAAAATGATGAGAGTATCTCCGCCACCCATTCACCAATCCTGTCGTATACAGGCGCCATCAAAAATGCCATAACCACGCCGTAAAGCACTGATGAAACTGTAGATACTACAGTCTTCAGAGCCGAGGCTATGATTCCAAGCTTACTGAAAATCAAAGATATTACAAGTGCTATAACAATTACTGCAACTGCAGTAATACCCCATTTAAAGTATATTTCGTTCTTATCCTTCATCTATACCTCTAAAGATACCTTATCATCTTTTATATCAATGTTTGTCTCAAAGAATGCTCTAAGCGCTTCTATCGCATACTCCACATCCTTGGCTCCCGCCGTTTCATATGCCGAGTGCATAGCAAGTTGCGGCAAACCTATATCTACGGCATTCATACTTACAACCGTATTTGAAAGATTGCCGAGAGTTGAACCTCCTATGATATCACTTCTGTTTGCAAAGGTCTGATACGGGATATTTTTATTATCAAGAATCTTTTTCAGTACTGCTCTGCTGAACGCATCTGTAGTGTATTTCTGATTTGCACTCTCTTTGATTGCAATTCCTTTGTTTAGAATCGGTCTGTTTTTTACATCAAAAAGCTCAGGGTGATTCGGATGAATTGCATGTGCATTGTCACAGCTTATAAGCATACTCTTTGCTATGGCTCTGTAGTAGTCCTCATCCGATTTCCCAAGTGCTTTGTTTATCCTGTTAAGTGTACTCACAAGGAATGTGGACATTGCGCCCTGCTTTGTCACGGAGCCAACCTCCTCATTGTCAAATACCACAAAGACATTGATATGGTCATTGTTCGTAGCTTCAATAAATCCAAGAAGTGATGTGTATACACACTCAAGGTCATCCAGCCTTCCGCTTGATATAAGTTCATTGTCATAGCCTATAACTGCAGCTTTTTGCCTGTTTACAAGGTACAAATCCTTTGCAAGTATGGCCTCAGGCTTAACACCCAGCTCCTTTGCAAGCATCTTGTCAAAATCGGCTTCACTTAGATTTCCTGCACTGAATACAGGCAACATATCCACCTGATTGTTGAAAGCAAATCCCCTATTGATTTCTCTATTAAAATGTATAGGTACATTCGGAATAATTAACAGGTCTTTATCTATATAAAGCAGTCTCATCTCTATGCCGCACCCGGTATCCACCATCACTCTTCCCGCCAGTGTAAGAGGCTTATCAAGCCATGTGGCATCAATCATTCCGCCATAGGCTTCAACATTTAACTTAAGGTATCCGTTTGACTCTATTATCGGTCTGTCCTTTAACTTAAATGTAGGCGAATCCGAATGTGCCGCACTTATTTGAAAGTGATAATCTCCGTTTGCTATATCAAAGGCGATAAGACTTGACGAATTCCTCTTTGTATAGTACTTTCCCGCTCTTATATTCCACTTTTCATTTTCAGGTAAATATATATACCCGCTGTCTTTTAAAACTTTTTCACATTCATTTATTGCATGAAACATTGTCACTGATGAATCCAAAAAATTCATCAAATCCTTTAAAATCTCCATACAGCCTCTTTCTATGGTAATATTTGGTCAAATTCCTTTGACCTTAAGTTTACATTATACCATAGAAAGATTAAATTTACTCAACTATCTTTTCATAAACCCTTGATGTAAGCCCGAAAATAATAAAATATATAAACGCAAATATTGCAATCACAGATACCAGACATATCACATACAGTGAAACATCTCCTACTCCGAACAGACCCAAAAGCCTGAATATTATCTTTGATGCCACAATGCAATGAATCGTTGCTACAATAAGCGGTGCATAGAACATCCACCCGATCTGTGACGCGGTTGTCTTTCTTATCAAATCATCTGAAAGCCCCAGTTTTTTCATAATCTGATACTTTTCTCTGTCCTCATAGCCTTCACTGATCTGCTTATAGTAAGTAATCAAAACAGTTCCTGTAAGGAAGATAATACCTATCAGTACCCCAAGAAATAAAAATCCTCCGTTTATCTCATACTGATTACTTATCATCTCACTACGACTGCTTACACCATACATACTTCTGCCATCACCTGTAAGCTGATTCTTTATGCCGTCTTTAAGCTTTACCAATGTATCCTCATATTCCTTATCATTCGCTCCGTCTACATCCCAATATACACTGCAATTTATATCCGAACCGTCCAAAGCCTCTCTTAAAAATTCCAGAGTAGCCATATCCTTAACGACAATACTGTATCCGTCTACCACAGTATATTCAGCCGGAAATATACTGTCTATTTTTATTACCTTAAAGTTTCTGTCTCCTATTTTTAATGTATTACCGATTTTATTATTTTTATTCTCTCCAACTAAGATTTCTCCGTCATCAAGTTTAATATTTTGATGCGTTCTCCCATTGTATCCGTCAAGGTCACTTGCAATTACAAATATAGGATCAGCTTTGCTGTCTCTTTGATATTCAGCTATTGTATCACCTTTTTTTACGGCAGTTATAACTGTATCAAATGTAGTGTACTCATCTTTAATCATTGATGCATCAGGCACACTTGACTCCACAAGGCTTTGCAGTCTCTTTGCCATATCCTCATTGCTTATATTCTCACTGCCGGCTTCAACCCTATATTCTCTGGGCATTATAATGTCTCCAAGCTTTACATAGTTTGAGTATATCGCTACCGTAGTGGAAAGACTGATGATAACTCCGGCACTTAGAATAGAGATACTTGCAAGTGATATCGCATTGCCCTTCATTCTGTATAAAAGACCGCTGATACTCAAAAACTTCTTAGGTGTATAAAAACTTTTATTTTTTCTTTGTGCCTTTAAAATAAATACCGTAAAAGTTGCATATAAAAGGTAAGTTGCAAATATGGTTGCAAGTACAGCTACAAAGAAATAGTTAATAGATGAAAGCAATCCGTTCACAAACAGTGCAATACCGTAACCCACTGCCAGCAATATAAATCCTGCAAGCATTATTATGATTCTTGACTTAGGTTCCCCCTCACCTTTATGAGTCCTCTGTAAAAGTTCCATAGGTGTGGACATATATATTCTAAGTCCGCTTACGATAATAACAATCAGGTAGAGGATTACTACCAAAACTGTAGTATTTATAAGTGCCGAAATACTGAAAGTATAGTCCATCAGCCTTCCGGACACATCTCTCATTAAAAAGTTTAAAAATAAAAAGCAAAGCTGACCGAATATATATCCTCCGACTACTCCTATTATCCATATGATTGCAAAGAGTATAAAAAATTCAATACTGATAATCTTGCCTACATGTTTCTTTTCAAGTCCCAAGATACCGTACAGTGCAAACTCCTTATTCCTCCTCTTTAACCAAAAATTTATAGCATACTGTACAAATATAAATGTAAATATTGCCAAAATAACTATTCCGAACTTTATAAGCGTCGGAAAAACCACATGTCTTGTTCTTACATAATTGTTGTTTACCAAGCTTGACATTAAATTAAAAAGTATCAGCATTATACCTGATGACAGCACAAAAGGAATTTCAAGTAATTTATTTGCTCTTAAGTTTTGCAGCGCAAACTTTTTTGCCATTGAAAAACTCATACTCTCTTACCTCTGCCAAGCATAAACTCCGCCTGACTTATTCTTTCCATAAAAGTATTTCGACTCTCATCCTCCCCTCTGTAGATTTCATGGAAGACAACTCCGTCACGAATAAATAATACTCTCTTTGCATAGGCCGCAGCACGAAGCGAATGTGTTACAAGCAAAACCGTCTGTCCTTCTTCATTTATTTGATGAAATAAATTCAAAATCATCTCGGAAGATGTAGAATCAAGTGCCCCTGTAGGCTCATCCGCCAAAAGCAGTGCAGGTTTTGTTATAATCGCTCTGGCAATTGCCACTCTCTGTTTTTGTCCGCCTGATATTTCATAAGGGTATTTATCCAAAATTTCCTTTATACCAAGTCTGTCCTGTATCTCATCCAGTCTTTCTTTCATCAAATCCGGATTTTCATCGGACAATACCAAAGGCAGGTAAATATTTTCTCTGTTATTGAACTGATCCAAAAGGTTAAAGTCCTGAAATACAAAACCCAATTCTTTTCTTCTAAATATCGATATATCACTTGTCTTTAACATTCCTATATCCTTACCGTTTAACATTAAAGTACCTGAAGTAGCTTTATCCAATGTTGCAACAATATTTAAAAGCGTGGTCTTACCTGCTCCGGACTCACCCATTATAGAAATAAACTCTCCCTTTTCCACAGAGAAGTTCACACCCTTTAATGCTTCAGTCGTGACATCCTTTGTTTTATACAGCTTTTTTATATTTTTACATTCTAATATTGTCATCTCTTTCCTCCTTTATATCGCCTATTTTACATCCGCAAAATAAATTCTGCATTTATCTAATATGACAAAATCCGGTTTAATCTTACAATCTTGTAAGTTTAGACCGGACTTTAAATAAAATTATCTTTTTTTAAATATAAAGGAGAACTCACTGCCTACATTAAGCTCGGATTTTACTTCTATTTCAACATTTAAAATTTCAGCTATTTTCCCTACCATATAAAGTCCGAGACCGCTTGACTTTTCATTTAACCTGCCGTTAAAGCCCGAGTAGCCCCTGTCAAAGATTTTCTTTATATCACTTGAGGGAATTCCTATTCCTGTATCCTTTACGGTCAGCTTATTTGTTTTATTATCATAGAGTATAGTGATTTCACCCGACTTTGTATACTTCAGTGCATTTGAAATCACCTGTTCCAAAAGTATGGAAAGCCATTTCGTATCACTCACTATTTTAGCTTCCGTTTTTTTATAGTTTAACTTTATCTTCTTTTCAATAAAGATAATTGAGTATTTTTTTATTACACCGCTTATTATACTGTCCAAGTCCGCTTCACATATGTCCATATCCGAAGCCCTTGTTTTCAGCTTCAAATAATTCATAGCCATATTTGTATAATCTTCTATATAAAAAATCTGTTCCTTAAGTCTGTAATCGGCATCAGGCTTTCCAAGTATCAGATTGCACACCGTGATAGGTGTCTTTATCTGATGTATCCAAAGCAGAAAATATTCTTCCAAATCATTTCTTTCTTCAATCATCTTATTTCTGAGAGCTTTATTTTCTATTTGTATATTTTCCATTTCCTGTAAGATATTCTCTTCTTTTACATAGTTCATCCACTCTTTGATAAGAAAGATAAGCATACAAAATAATATAATTTCAAGACTCAAGATGAAATATCGCATATCAAGATTTGCAAATAAAAATACCCCTCCGAATACAAGGCATGTGCATAGAAGGGTAATAAAAATACGGTATTCACTTTTTAAAAAAGACCACAATCTGTTCATATCTACCTCATAAGATAATATCCGATACCTTTTTTCGTCTGTATAAGATCCTTATAACCTACGGCATCAAGTTTCTTTCTAAGCCTTGCAATATTTACCGCCAAAGTATTGTCATCTATAAAATCATCTCCCTGCCAGCAGTGATTCATTATATCCTCTCTCCTTGCAATTTGACCCTTTATAGAAAACAATGCTTCAAGTATAAGCAGCTCAGTCTTTGTAAGGCCTATCTCAAAGCCTTCGCCGCTAAGCTTTGCCCTTGAAGTATCAAGACTTATTCCTTCAAATGTCATTTTATCACTTTGCATCGTGTATTCATAAGTCCTTCTTAGGATCGCCTGTATCTTTACTCTGGTCAGATTGATATCAATAGGCTTAGTAATATAGTCATCCGCTCCGAATTGCATTGCGGATACCATATCCGGTGAATTATTGTGTGAAGAGATGAAAATAATCGGTATATTTGAGTTTTGTCTGATTTTTTGAGTCCAATAAAAACCGTTATAATACGGCAAAGTGATATCCATAAGTACAAGGTCAGACTTAAACTCATCTATCTCACCTGCCACATTGTTAAAGTCTTTTACAGACATTGTTTCATATCCCCACGCTCTCAGTTCGTCTCCCAAAAGCTCCACTATATTTTCATCATCTTCCACAATAAATATCTTCATTTAATTAAACCTATTCTTCTCCTGCCAAAAGATTCTCGATAAAATCATATATCTCTTCTTTTCCCTGCTTGGTCTGTGATGAGAAAGGTATAAGCACACCCTCCTTAGGCAGTCCAAGCCCGTCTCTTACGATTTTTACACATTTAGCCACCTGACTTCTTTTAAGCTTATCAAGTTTTGTAGCTATGATTACAGGCTGATAACCGTTATGCAAAATCCAGTCATACATCTGCTTGTCATTCTTACCGGGCTCATGCCTTATATCTATCAGTAAAAAGATACATTTTATCTGCTTTGAGGTGTGAAGATACTTTTCAATCATCTTACCCCATTTAGCCTTGGTTTCAATATTGGCATTGGCATAACCGTATCCCGGCAAGTCCACAAAGTATATTTCATCATTCACTTTGTAGTAGTTTATAGTCTGCGTCTTTCCCGGCTGACTTGATGTCCTTGCAAGCGACTTTCTGTTCATAAGCGCATTTATCAGTGACGATTTTCCTACATTTGACTTGCCTGCAAAGACTATTTCAGGCTCACTGTTTTCGGGAAACTTACTTGTTATACCGCATACAGTCTCAAGCTCTGCTTTTTTTATTATCATAAACACCTCACTTAACCAGTGCTACATCCAATACTTCTCTTATATCGCTTACATATACTATCTTAAGTCCGTCTGTAATCTCATTTGAAAGTTCCGCAATATCGGCTTCATTCTCCTTAGGCACACATACAGTCTTTACACCTGCAAGCTTTGCAGCCAAAAGCTTTTCTTTCAGACCTCCTATAGGAAGTACCCTGCCGCGAAGTGTTATCTCACCTGTCATCGCCACATCCGCTCTCACCTTCTTACCTGTGATTGCAGATATTATAGCGGTAGTCATGGTCACACCGGCACTCGGTCCGTCCTTAGGAACGGCACCTTCAGGTATATGCAGATGAATGTCGTTTTTTTCAAAGAAATCATCTTCTATAGCATATTCCTTTGCCATACTTCTTACAAGACTCTTTGCAATACCTGCACTTTCCTTCATGACATCGCCCATATTTCCTGTAAGTGTAAGAGTTCCCTTGCCCGACATTATATTCACTTCAATACTTAGAGTATCTCCGCCCACGCTTGTCCACGCAAGTCCTGTCACCACTCCGACCTTAGGCTCTTTTTCCACCTCATCATATCTGACTTTTTCTTTTCCGAGATACTTAAATACACTCTTTTCGCTGATTTTGAAGCTTTTTTTGCCCTCAAGTGATTCTCTGGCACATTTTCTGCAAATATCTCCGATTCGCCTAGAGAGGTTTCTTACTCCCGCCTCCCTGGTGTAGTTGTGTATTATCTTTCTTATCGCCTTGTCGCTGAAACTTATATGTATATCCTTAAGTCCGTTTGCCTCTATTTCCTTAGGCACCAAATACTTCTTTGCAATATGAAATTTTTCATTCTCGGTATAAGAGCTTATCTCTATGATATCCATTCTGTCAAGAAGCGGTCTCGGTATAGTATCCAAAGTGTTTGCGGTAGCTATAAATAAGACTTTAGATAAATCAAGCGGTATCTCAAGATATCTGTCTCTGAAGGTCTTGTTTTGCTCACCGTCCAGTACTTCAAGCAGCGCAGATGAAACATCTCCCTTATAATCTCTTGATGTCTTGTCTATCTCGTCCAATAAAAGCAGAGGATTTTCCACCTTTGCATTCTTTATAGCTTCCACTATTCTGCCGGGCATAGCTCCCACATAGGTTCTTCTGTGTCCTCTAATCTCAGCCTCATCGCCTACACCGCCAAGGCTTATTCTCACATACTTTCTGCCAAGCGCCTTTGCAACGCTCTTTGCAATGGAAGTCTTACCTGTTCCCGGAGGTCCCACAAGGCAGAGTATAGGTGAATTTCCCTCAGGATTTAATATCCTTACAGAAAGATATTCGAGTATTCTGTCCTTAACCTTTTCAAGTCCGTAGTGGTCCTCATCAAGGATTTTCTTTGCACGAAGTATATCATTGATATCTTCACTATCTTTTCCGAAAGGCATTTCAAAGACAGTGTCCAGATATGTTCTGATAACATTTCCTTCAGGGCCGTTGTTGGCGGAAGTATTGAGTCTTAAAATATCCTTTTTCAGTTTTTCCTTGTACTCGTCGGCCAGCTTTATATTCTCAAGCTTCTCTTCATATTCATCCGTGATATTCTCATAGCCGCTGTTTTTTGCCATTTCATTTTGAATTACCTTAAGATGTTCTCTAAGAATATAATCCCTTTGATTTTTTGAGATATCCTTATCCACTTCAGACTTGATTCTGTCTGAAATCTCTTTTCTGTCTATGGCCTCGCTCATTATCTCCATAAGAAGCATTGATTCTTCTATAGGAGTCTTTGCGGCATTGATTATCTTTCTCTTCTCATAGTTTAAATTGAGTGCAAGTCTGAGTCCGTCCAATAACTCCGGCAAAGACTTTACAGCCAGTAAGTCGTTAAGGAAGTTCTTTCTGAATCTCTCGTTTACATCGCTGTATCCCCTCATTGTAAGGTGGAGGCTTCTTATCATCCTGTCAAAACCTTCTTCAGATTCCACATAATCCTCCACATCGGCTTCATACTCGTTAGGGGCGATGCAATCCATTGATTTTAATTTTCCTCTTCTGACTGCCCTTACCAAAACCTCCGTTACACCGTTGTCCTTTTCATTTACACTCTCTACACTTGCAATAACACCGTTGGTCTCGGTATATGCACTGTCTTTTCTTTCATTGTCGTCATCCGATTTGAATCTTAAAAGAAACAACTCTTCATCATTGTCATAGGCCTCAAGCTGTACCTTCAGTTTTTCTCTGTCGTCAGCTGAAAACCCTATCACTTCTCCCGGAAAGATTACCTGCCCCTTTATCAATATTGTTTTTAATCTGTTCATTTACTCCCTATATATACAATACCCCCGGTATAGCCGAGGGTAAGTAAAATTCTAAGCGCTTTCGCTGTTTTCATTGGTTGCTTTTATCTTTTTTGCTCTTACAGATTTATCTCTGTATACAATATCAGGCTCGCCGCCGTCTATTGTCTCCTTTGTGATGGTACAGATACCGATATTCGGGTCTGAAGGTATCTCATACATCATCTCCGTCATAACGCCTTCAAGTATGGACCTTAAACCTCTTGCACCTATTTTTCTTTCAAGTGCAAGGTTGGCCACCTCTTCTACAGCACCTTTGTCAAACTCAAGCTTAACATCGTCAAGCTCAAACAGCTTTTGATACTGCTTTGTGATGGCGTTCTTAGGCTTGGTCATTATCTGTATAAGCGCTTCCTTGTCAAGCAAATCAAGTGACACTGTAACAGGTACACGACCTATAAACTCAGGTATAAGTCCGAACTTGGTCAAATCTCCCGGAAGTACCATCTTGAAAAGCTCGTCTATCGACTTTGAGTTCTTCTCAACCACATCGGAATTGAATCCGATGCTTCCCTTTGAGAGTCTGTTCTCAACTATTTTTTCAAGTCCGTCAAAAGCTCCGCCACAGATAAACAATATATTGGTTGTATCTATCTGTATAAGTTCCTGCTGAGGATGCTTTCTGCCGCCCTGTGGCGGTACTGAAGCAATGCTTCCTTCAAGTATCTTAAGCAGTGCCTGCTGTACACCTTCACCCGATACGTCTCTGGTTATGGATACATTTTCAGACTTCTTTGTTATCTTATCAATCTCATCTATATAAATAATGCCGTATTCAGCTCTCTTTACATCACCGTCGGCTGCCTGAATAAGCTTAAGAAGAATATTCTCGACATCTTCTCCGACATAACCGGCCTCTGTAAGTGTGGTAGCGTCCGCAATCGCAAACGGAACATTCAAAATCTTTGCAAGAGTCTGTGCCAAATATGTCTTACCTGAACCTGTCGGTCCAAGCATTAAGATATTACTCTTTTGGATTTCCACCTCTGAGCTTTTCTTTGATTTAATTCTCTTATAATGATTGTATACCGCTACGGACAATACCTTCTTCGCATCATCCTGTCCGATAACATAATCATCCAAAAACTTCTTGATTTCCTTAGGTTTTAAGAGATTTATATCATTTGAAGCATCATAGTAATCAGTTACTCCGTCAAGCTCCTCTTCAAGTATCTCGGAGCATAATTCAATACATTCATCACAAATATACACTCCGTTCGGACCTGACAAAAGTCTTCTTACCTGGTCAGATGTTTTTCCACAAAATGAGCAACATATTTTGTCCTTGTTGGCCATAATACCTCCTTAGTGGTGTTCTATAACCTTATCTATAATACCATAGTCAAGAGCCTCTTTTGCAGACATGTAATTGTCTCTTTCGGTATCTCTTTCTATGACCTCAATCGGCTGACTTGTATTCTCAGCCAAAATCTTATTCAATTTTTCTTTTGTCTTTAAAATCTGTTCTGCGACAATCTTAATCTCTGTAGCCTGTCCCTGTGCACCGCCTGAAGGCTGATGTATCATAATCTCGGCATTCGGAAGAGCGTATCTCTTGCCCTTTGTTCCGCCTGCAAGTAAGAAAGCTCCCATACTTGCAGCCATACCCATACAGATAGTGGACACATCACATTTTACATACTGCATTGTATCATATATTGCCATACCGGCTACAACACTGCCTCCCGGGCTGTTTATATAAAGATTTATATCCTTTGTAGGGTCTTCAGACTCAAGGAAAAGAATCTGTGCCACTACAAGACTTGCAGTAACATCATTTACCTCTTCTCCAAGGAATATTATTCTATCTTTTAATAGTCTTGAGTATATATCAAAAGCTCTCTCGCCTCTGCTTGTAGACTCAATGACTGTAGGTACTAAACTCATAAAACTCCTATCTAAATTGCAATCCTTTAATACTCCAATAAGCCAGCCGAAGGCTGACTTATCTTCACTAATACATTATACTAATTTAGCATTTTCTACCAAAAAGTCAATTGCTTTTTGAACTGCAAGATCGTCAGACATCTGCTTTCTCTCATTCTCACCGAAGAATCCCTTAATCTTCTCAAGGTCCATCTTGTAAGAATCCGCAATCTTCTGAAGCTCTGCATTTATCTCATCTTCGCTAACCTGAATGTTCTCTTTCTTAGCTACTTCTTCAAGTACAAGTCTTGTCTTGATCTGCTTTAAAGCCTGTGGTTTGAACTGATTATTAAGGTCCGCTTTTGACATACCTGTTATCTGAAGATACTGATCAAGTGTGATACCCTGACTCTGCATTCTTCTGCCGTAGTCCGCTACAAGTCCTTCAACCTGTGCATCTACCATAGGATCCGGAATATCCATAGTTGAAGTCTCGATAAGCTTATCAACTACAGCATTCTCATTCTCTGTTGCCGCTCTCTTTGCCTTAGCCTCTGAAAGCTGCTTTCTCAAATCTTCCTTGTACTCATCCATTGTATCAAACTCGCTGATCTCGCTTGCGAAATCATCATCAAGCTCAGGAAGCTCTTTCTTCTGAATTTCCTTCACCTTACAAGCAAATACTGCAGCCTTACCTGCAAGATCCTTCATCTGATAGTTCTCAGGGAATGTGATATTTACATCGAAGTCCTCACCTGCATTATGTCCGATTATCTGATCCTCAAATCCCGGAATAAATGTACCTGAACCGATAACAAGCGGATAATCCTCGCCTTTACCGCCGTCAAATGCTACTCCGTCAATTTTTCCTTCAAAGTCAAGTGTGATATTGTCACCGTTTTCTACAGGTCTGCCTTCAACTGTGATAAGTCTTGCATTCTTCTCCTGCTCGCTCTTAAGTGCACTTGCGATATCGTCGTCATTTACAACTTCATCAGCCTTCTTTACTTCGATACCTTTGTACTCGCCAAGCTCTACTCCAGGTCTTACAGCAATCAATGCCTCATATACGAAATCCTCGCCCTTTTTAGCGTTCTTGATTTCTATCTGTGGTCTTGAAACTATCTCAAGCTCACTCTCTCTTGCAGCACTTGGATACGATGCATCAAGTACGAAGTCTATAGCATCCGGAATCAGGCTGTCTGCGCCGTACATTTTTTCAAAAACGTCCTGTGTAACATGTCCTTTTCTAAATCCCGGAACATTGAATCTATTTTTATTTTTCTTAAAGGAATCAGCTATAGCCTTGTCAAATTCTTTTGCATCTACTGTGACTGTAAGCTTTGCCATATTTTTTTCTAATTTTTGTACTTCTACACTCATTAAAGTTTCTCCTTGTTTCATAAATGCCTTCAAGAGGCACATCTGGTATGCTATTATACCATAAACATAGCCCTCATACAACTGTGATTAAAAAGTTTAAAGATTATTTTATAAGCCGTATATGATAAAGTCCTAATATACCCCAAACGAAAATGTCCTGTTTA
>NZ_CALLVU010000151.1 GCF_938015485.1 uncultured Lachnoanaerobaculum sp.
ATGCAATGCTGAGGGCTCTGGCAGAGAAGTTTAAGTTCAGTCTTGATACACCTTTTGAAGACTATCCTAAGGAAATACATGATATATTGATTTACGGGACTAGTGAGCAGGTTGATGTGGCTTATACAGGACAAAGAGGAAGCGGAGTATATCCTGTAATCTTTGAAGGCCTTATAAAGAACATGGAGAAGCGTTACAGGGAGACTTATTCGCAGAGTGCAAAGGAAGAGTATGAGCAGTATATGAGGATTGCACCTTGTAAGAGTTGCGGCGGTAAGAGACTGAAAAAGGAAGCGCTTGCAGTGACTGTCAGGGATAAGAATATCTATGACGCCACAGATGAGTCTATAACGGATTTCAGAGATTTTATTGACGGGCTTAAGCTTACAAAGATGCAGGAAGCTATAGGTTCGCTGATTTTAAAGGAAATCAGAGCCAGAGTTACCTTCCTTATAGATGTAGGACTTGACTATTTGAGCCTTACCAGAGCTACCGGTACTCTTAGCGGAGGTGAAGCACAAAGAATCAGACTTGCCACTCAGATAGGTTCCGGACTTGTAGGAGTGGCATATATACTGGATGAGCCGAGTATAGGACTCCACCAAAGAGATAATGACAAGCTGCTTGCCACCTTGAAGCATCTCAGAGATTTGGGCAATTCAGTACTTGTAGTCGAGCATGACGAGGACACCATGATGGAGGCGGACTATATAGTGGATATAGGTCCCGGAGCGGGAAGTCACGGCGGAGAAGTGGTTGCTACAGGTAATGCCAAGGAGATTATGGCAAATCCTAATTCAATTACAGGTAAGTATCTTTCAGGTGAGATAAAGATACCTGTGCCGGAGAGTAGAAGAACTCCTACAGGTTGGCTTACTGTAAAGGGAGCGGCACAGAATAACCTTAAGAATATAAATGTAAAGATACCTACAGGTGTGATGACCTGTGTTACAGGTGTCTCAGGCTCAGGCAAGTCATCTTTGGTAAATGAGATAGTATATAAGGCACTTGCAAAGAAACTTAATCGTGCCCATACAATCCCCGGCAAATACAAGTCTATAGAGGGTATCGAACAGCTTGATAAGGTTATTGCTATCGACCAGTCACCTATAGGAAGAACTCCGAGGTCAAATCCGGCCACATATACAGGTGTATTTGATATGATCAGAGACCTCTTTGCGGCAACTCAGGATGCAAAGATGAGAGGTTATAAGAAGGGCAGATTCAGCTTTAATGTAAAGGGCGGAAGATGTGAGAGCTGTTCAGGTGACGGTATTATAAAGATTGAGATGCACTTTTTGCCTGATGTATATGTGCCTTGTGAAGTTTGTGGCGGAAAGCGCTACAACAGAGAGACTTTGGAAGTAAAGTATAAGGGAAAGTCCATATATGATGTACTTGATATGACTGTGGAGGAAGCTTTAACATTCTTTGAGAATGTGCCTACCATAGCCAGAAAGATACAGACTTTATACGATGTAGGCCTTTCCTATATCAAACTCGGTCAGCCTTCTACGGAACTGAGCGGAGGAGAGGCACAAAGAATCAAGCTTGCAACGGAGCTTTCAAAGAGAGCTACAGGAAAGACCATATATATTTTGGATGAGCCTACTACAGGTCTTCATTTTGCAGATGTACACAAGCTTGTTGAGATACTTAGAAGACTCTCCGACAGCGGAAATACCGTACTTGTAATAGAGCACAATCTTGATGTTATAAAATGTGCCGACTATATAATAGATATAGGACCTGAAGGCGGTGCAGGAGGCGGAGAGGTGGTAGCTACCGGTACCCCTGAGGAAATAGCCGAAATAGAAAAATCATATACAGGTAAATATGTAAAGAAATACTTGTAAGAGAAAAACACAGCCCGATGGCAGGCTGTGTTTTTGCTTACAGTAAAAATCAGATATCCAAAGCCGCTATCAAAGTGTAATCGTCAGGATTCTTAAAATCCGCTTTTATATCTGAAGTATCAAATCTCCAATTTCCGATTCCTGAATACTTTGACGCCAGTATTATATAGAAGTTTAACATTGCGGCACCAAGACCCAATAAGTTGTCGTCATCCGGAACCACATTGTCAAGCTGGTTGAATAGGTAGATATGTGTGCCGTTTATTACAAAGCGGTAGTTTTGATGATTTAAAAAGCTTGGTGAAAGGCTGGCCGCATATACCGCATCGGCGATAACAGGGTCCGAGTATTCATCATCGAAATTGTAAGGTGTGTTAAAGTCACTGTCAAAAGCCAATGCGGTAGCGGCAATCTTTGGAGCTATATGTCCTGCCTTATTGCTTATGCTTACATTTGAAGGTGAGTGTATATCAAGTTTTGTGGTATCTCTTTCCTTCTTTCCGTATCCGAAAGCAATTACCGTAGCTACAGCCAAGTCGGAGTTGATAAGCAAAACTTTCTTTATCATTTCGCTGTCGTCGCTTGTTAAAAAGCATGAAGACAATCCCAGCTCTTCAAGCTTTAACACAAGGTTTTCAGCCATAAAGCCTGCATTTATAAGGTAATTATCCTTTTCCTGTGAAAGTATGGTTATATATGCAGGGGCATTGAAGGTGTTTCCGCGATAGCCGGCAACACCTGAGAGTCTGCTTGCTGTGTCATCATCGGCTGAAACGAGTATCTGCACATCCACATCGATAAGCTTTTGTGATGAGTTAAAAAAGCTTATCAACTCATCTATCTTGCTCTGCTCAACTTTTTTCTTATGAAAATCTCTGATAGAGTTCCTGTTTTCAATAAGTTCTAAATAATTCATACATTTATTCCTCCATAGTATAAATTTCA